>JAYEOJ010000623.1:0-7703 GCA_034722835.1 Bacteroidota bacterium
CTTCGATGAGAACAAGAGCAACTGGGGAATAAATTTTTTTCGAAGGGATGCCTCCTCCAACACTATTCATACCTGGGTTCCTGTGCCCATTGAGTTCAATGAAACTGATCTGGGATATACCGGGATACTGAGCTGGGAACAGGCCCCTGAAAAAGCACCCCGTAACTTTTCCATCATCCCTTATGCACGGGCAGGGGTATCCAAGGATTATGAAGCAGACACTCCCGCCGAACCGATATTCCAGGCAGGACTGGACGCCAAGGTGATCCTCTCTTCCTCCATGAACCTGGATCTGACTGTTAATCCCGACTATTCGCAGGTGGAGGTGGACCGTCAACAGGTCAACCTGGATCGCTTCGAACTGTTCTTCCCTGAAAAAAGGAAGTTCTTCCTGGAAAACAGCGACCTCTTTGCCAACCTGGGGGCCGAGAACCTTAGGCCCTTCTTCTCCAGAAGGATCGGGCTGGACCAGCCCGTGATTGCAGGAGCCCGTCTCAGCGGGAATGCCGGCGAGAACTGGAGAATCGGACTGATGGACATGCAGACCGCTGCTTCGGGGGAGCATACCGGAGATAACTTCAGCGTGGCTGTCCTGCAACGCAAGGTGCTCAGCAGGTCCAATGTTGGGGCCTTTTTTACCAATAAGCAGGTGATTACAAGCGCCGGAGATTCTGGCTCTTACTTTGACTATAACCGTGTCGCCGGAGGAGAATTCAACTTTGCCAGTGCCGATAACAACTGGACGGGTAAGGCCTTTTACCACTATTCCTTTAATCCGGGAGATGAAGGCAATCGTTCTGCCATTGCAGGGAATATCCTGTACAGCACCGAGCAGTTTTCAGCAGGCTGGAACCAGGCCTATGTGGGTGCCAACTACCTGGCCGAGATGGGCTTTGTAAGGCGCACCGCATATCACCAGACCAACCCCTCTATTGGCTATCAATTCTATACCAAATCAAAAAGAGTAACCAACCATGGTCCCGAGCTGGAAGCAGACTTCATCTTTGATCCCGACTTCTCACTCACCGACCGGGAAATAGACCTGAGCTATTCAATGACCTGGAGAGACCGGAGCACGATCGAACTGGGTCTGGAAGAGGGTTATGTCCTCCTGCTCGAGCCTTTTGATCCCATACATTCAGGTGGTGTGGAGATTCCTGCAGGCACAGAATTTAACTGGACCGAAATATCCCTGTCCTATATGTCCACCCAGAAATGGCTATTCACCTTTATGGTGGAAGGACGCTATGGAGGCTTTTTCGGTGGAACCAAGGCCGGCATTGAAGCGGAAATGAATTACCGGGTTCAGCCCTACGGCAGCCTCTCGCTGATTGGCTCCTACAACCATATTCTGATGCCTGAGCCTTATACCAGTGCGGACCTGTGGCTGGTGGGCCCCAAGCTTGATATCACCTTTACCGAGAAGCTCTTCTTCTCCACTTTTGTGCAGTACAACAACCAGATCGACAATGTGAATGTGAATATGAGATTGCAATGGCGCTATGCCCCTGTCTCCGACCTCTATATTGTCTATACCGAGAATGCATACCCAAGTCAATGGACTACTAAGAATCGTGGTATCGTGTTAAAGCTGTCCTATTGGTTCAATTGAACAGGTGTCAGGTATACCCATGAGAAAGCCTAAGCGGATACGAAGTATACGGTTCAGCGACGAATGGGTATAGCTGATACTTAGATAAACCTATTGGGTATAGCCTACTGCTACCAGGTAGTGTTGTGTTCTGAAGAAAAGCATGTTGTCGGAGATGGCCGGCGAGGCCATTAGCAAGTCATCCATTGGATTCCGGGAAAGGATCTCAAAGCCTGGACCGGCTTTTATCACCACCACATCTCCCTGCTCCAGGGAGTAATAAAGCTTTCCATTGGAGGCAACTCCTGAAGCAGTAATCCCCATGGCATCGGGAATGCGTTCCTTGTAGATGACCTCACCGGTTTTGGCATCAAAGCAGGTGAGGTTCCCGTTCATCCGAAGGTTATAGAGGTAATCCCCATAGATCAAATTGGTTGGCATATAGGCTGCGCCTCTTTTGATGCTCCAAACGATATGCCTATTGGTGGTGCTGTCCTTGTCCAGGGTGATGATTCCCCGGGCCTCAGGTCTGATTGCAAAAATGGGTTGGTAGCGACCATGGGAACCATGAATATAGATCAGTCCATGGGCAAATATTGGAGTAGGTACAGGTGCATCGCCTCCATTCCCAAGCTGCCAGAGCATTTTTCCTGTATCAAAATTATAACCGCCGATCTGGCTGAAGCCATTGACCACTATTTGCCGTTCTCCGTACTGATTCAGGAAATTCGGGGTGGACCAGGTAGCCACATCTTTCCTGTTGGTGCGCCAGATCTCCTCTCCGCTTTCCAGGTCCAGGGAGGCCAGGAAGCCCTCTTCCCCGATGATATCACACTGCACAATCACCCTCTTTTCATGAATAATGGGCGAAGAGGCATAGCCCCACTCCACATCGGGTTCGTTGTAGGGTCCGGCATTTATCCTTCCAAAGTCCTTTTCCCAGACCAATTCTCCCTCAAAATCATAGCAGTACATACCCTCCGATCCAAAAAACACCACCACGTATGTGCCATCGGTGGCCGGAGTTGCATTGGCATGTGACGATTTGGTATGCCTTTCCGTAACTGGAACCCCTTTGTATACCAGACGCTCCCATAGCAGCTCCCCACTTCGCTTATCAAAGCAGTAAAGCCTGTATTCATGCTCGGAACGGTCGCCCACCTCATCAATATCCCCGTAGAGCCCCACCTTCAGTGAGTTGTTCCCGCTCCCACTGATGGCCGTGGTGACAAACAATTTATCGCCCCAAACAACCGGGCTTGAATGTCCCAGTCCCGGTATCTCCTGCTTCCAGAGGACGTTCTCCCCGGTAGTGACATCCCACTTTTCAGGGATATGTTCCGATTCAACAATTCCGCTGGCAAAAGGTCCCCGGAACTGGGGCCATTGCTTCATATAGTCGGTCTGGGCATCTGCTGTACCAACTGCGAAGAGCAGGGCCAGCAGCAAAAAAACACGTCTTGCTTTCATACCTAGAATGCTCCTTTATCAACGTCTTTTACAAATTGAATAACTCCTTCCATATAGATCTTCTGATCATCATATTGAGACAGATGACTACCGTTCGGACAGAGTAAGAACCTGCCATTTTGCACTTGTTTCGACATCCACTCCATATGCTCCGGATCCATGGTGTCGTAGGTGGCCCCTATAACCAGGGTAGGAATTGTGATATTAATAAGCTCCCTGGAAACATCCCAGGTATTCAGGGTGGCATCCCCTGCAATCCCAAATTCACTGGGCCCCTGCATATATACATAAACTTCAGGATTCATATGCCGGAAGACCAGGTTCACCGACTGGGGCCAATTTTCCACCGGCATCCGAAGCAGGTGCTCCGTGTAATAATGTTCCATCAGGAGCTCCATGTAGCGCGGATTGCCAAAGTCGTTACGGGCTTCAATGTCCTGAATCTCCTGCAACACCTCCGGATCCATCCGGGGCCCCAGCACCTCATGGGCATAGTTGTTATAGTCAGTCACATTGGACATCATATTGGAAATGATCAATCCCTTGATCTTGTCCTGGTGCCTTAGGGCATATTCCATGGCCAGTATTCCTCCCCAGGACTGTCCTAGCAGATAGAAATTATCTTTATCAAGTTCCAGGGCGATCCGCACCTGCTCCACTTCATCCACAAATCGTTCTATGGTCCACAGCGAGGTATCCGAAGGCTGATCGCTGAAGTAGGAGCCCAGCTGGTCGTAATAAATGTATTCGATCCCTTCGGAGGGAAGATAGCCATCGAAACAGTCGTACACCTCATGTGTTGCACCGGGGCCACCATGCAGCAGCAGTAACTTCATGTCGGGATTGGTCCCCACCCTCTTGGTCCACACCCTGAATTCACCTTTGGGCGTAGAGACAGGGATCATCTTAATGCCCCCGGTAAACTGATCGTCCCGCTCAGAATAGTCAAGGTAATCCGTAAGTTGGTCCGGATTAACAGGCATTTCCTTTTTTGATTCAAAGCAGCCCTGAATCAACATAAGCACGAAAACAGACAGGCAAATAGATACTTTCATGATAGATTTTTGTTGTTTTCCGGCTAAGATAGGGAATCCCAAAAGAGTGTTCTCTTATATATCCATCAAAATACTATCCTTTATCCTTAAGTATTTGATATTGGTTAATATAAACAACCTTATCAGACTTTCTCCCGTAGAATGAAATGAAATATTATGTTTGAAGCAACCATTTTGTGAATTTGACGATCACCCTAACAACGAGTAAACTGATTACAAATATCTTAATGCCAATGAGAAACATCTAGCTGATATAAAAGATATTTAACAATGGCCAACGGTAGAAAGGATGCATTGAGGAGATAAGCAGCCTGGTTTTTACAGATGATTACTGTACCAGTTAAAAAGGGATCGACATGAAAACTATAGCGTACAAAATAAGAGCACTTCTTGTTCTGCTCTGTGTTTCCGTATTGCCAATTATCCATGCGCAAACAGAAATTGAGTATCTGGGCGAAATAGTTATCTCAGGTTCAGCGGACGACCGCAAGTTTGGAGCCTTCCCCATCGGATTTGATTTTGATTTCTATGGAAATACCTATAATGAGTTTTTTGTCAGCTCCAACTGTCTGGTGATGTTTGGAGCCGGATCCAATGCATTTAGTAATGTCAGCATTCCTGATGATGGCAGACCAGATAACTACATAGGAGCATTCTGGGATGATCTTATGGTCCACAGCAGTGGAGATATTATGTATCAAACCATTGGAACTGCACCAAATCGAAAATTGGTGATACAGTTTAGTAACATGACATTCTGGACCTCTACCGTTTTATTGGGTACCATTCAGGTTATCTTATCTGAAGGCTCTAACAATATCCAAATGCAATACAAGAGCATTGTTGATTTATCGTCCGATAGAGCCAGCGGTGGTGAAGCCACAATAGGATTAGAAAATGAGGACGGCACTGTGGGGGTATTGTGTTCCTACAACACTCCGGGATATATTTATTCTGGGAGAGCTATACTTTTTACCCCGGGTGGAGGCACCTACACCTTCGATGACAACGCTATGTACGATCCCGTTTTACTGGTGAACGACATCCCAAGAGCAGGCATTCCAATCCAGATAAGCCCCACCCATAACTCAGTCGTAAGTGAAACACTTACATTTCAATGGGAGGCTGCATCCAATGCATCCAGCTACTTTGTGGTTATTTCCCAAAACTCAGACATGAGTAGTCCCATTCATACATCTGCTGACCTGACCGATCTTAGCTATGAAAATACAGTATTACCGGACCAGACCTATTATTGGACTGTCAACTCTAAGAATTCTGCCGAAACCATATCATGGTCAGAAATCTGGAGTTTCAAGACGAGTTTAACACCCCCATTGTTAGCGGTTCCCCAAACTATCCAAATGGAACAGGGGGACATTCAAATGCTAACTCTGCTATTTACAGGGGGCGATGCCGGATTAAAAACTGCTACGGTGACCTCCCTGCCAGCTGAAGGTATCCTGTATCAGAGCAATGCTGGAATATACGGACCCCAAATTACTGCGGTACCAACTGATGTAAGTGATGCTTCACACCAGATCTTTTATAGTGCAAGTGGAGGTACTGGAAATGGGGTGGGAAATTTTGATTTTCACTTTTCCGATGGGACAGAAACTTCAGCAGATGAAACCTACACAATCAATGTTTCCCCCCAGGGCATCCCCAACTTCTTATATGCATCCAAAGAGCTTGACAGGATCGAAATTACCTTTGACAGGAATATGGCCGATCCTACCGGGAAACACCTTGAATTTGCAGTTGAGGACAACGGGGTTGGAGTAATATCCACCTCCTGCCAGTTAAAAGCAGGTGATCCGACTACCATAGTGGTTTATGTGTCTCCCAATCTGAATACAGCCAATCCCATTACAGTGGCCTATACCAGAGGCACAGTTGAGTCTGAGTCAGGAGTCATTTTAGAATCGTTTGATTTTCAACTGGTGGGAAAACTTGCACAGGTCATTACTTTCGATCCTTTGATTGACAGAGCTTATGGCGATGCCGATTTCACATTAACAGCAACAGCGTCTTCAGGCTTACCAATCGCCTTCAGTTCCTCAAATATTTCGATCGTTTCTGTTACCGGTTCAACAGCCTCCGTAAATAATATTGGGGAAGCTATTATTACTGCCACCCAAACTGGCGATGATACCTATGCCCCGGTTAACTTTGAACGCATTCAACTGGTAAATAAAGCTACAGCAACAGTAACTCTGAGTGACCTGGCTCGTGATTATACAGGCACAGGAGTCAGTGCAACAATTACTACAGTTCCGGCTGGCCTGAATGTAGAAGTCACGTACAATGGCTCTCCGGTTCTGCCTGTTGATTTAGGAAGTTATACGGTTGATGTCCAGATCGTAGAAACTAACTATGATGGAAATGCTTCGGATGTGCTAAACATTATCGATTTATCACCCCCTGTTCCCGATGTGGCAAGTCTGCCGGTCCTGATTGATGAGTGCTCTGTAACACCTGTTGCTCCAACTGCAACAGACTTGTACTCGGGCCTGACCATCGGTACGACCGGAACCCCGTTCCCAATAACAACTCAGGGGACCACCCTAATTACCTGGATCTACGTTGATGGTTTTGGCAATACCAGCACGCAGACCCAGAGTGTGGCCATCAATGATCTAAGCGACCCGGTAACACCTACCCTGACTGATCAAACCGCAGATTGCTCTGTCCCGGTTGTTGCCCCTACCACTACTGACAATTGTGCAGATACCATAACAGGAACCACTACAGACCCGATGACCTATTCCACAGAGGGGACCTATGTCATTAACTGGACCTTTGATGATGGAAATGGAAACAGTGTGAATGCGGCTCAGAATGTAATTGTGGATGATGTCACCGATCCAGTCACTCCAACACTGTCTGATCTGACCGGAGCGTGTTCTGTTACAGCTGTTGCCCCAACAACCACGGATGCCTGCGCTGGAACAATAACAGGTACTACGACCGATCCTTTGACTTATTCAACGGAAGGGACGTATGTGATCAACTGGACCTTTGACGATGGAAATGGAAACAGCATCATAGTGGCACAGAATGTAATTGTGGATGATGTGACCGATCCGGTAACGCCCACACTTCCCGATCTGACAGGAGAATGTTCTCTTACCGCAGTGGCACCCACCACCACGGATGCCTGTGCCGGGACCATTACCGGAACCACCACCGATCCACTAACTTATACCATCGGGGGAACGCACGTGATTACCTGGACCTTTAATGATGGAAACGGAAACAGCATAGATGTGATCCAAAATGTATTCATTACAGATCTATCACCACCTGTAATACCTACCCTGGCTGATCTGAGCGGTGAGTGCTCAGTTACTGCTACTCCACCTACTACCACGGATGATTGTGCCGGTGTAGTTACAGGAACCACTACCAATCCACTGACTTATTCAATTGAGGGTACATATGTGATTACCTGGACATTTGCTGACGGAAGTGGAAACAGCATAAATGTAAACCAGAATGTAATTGTTACCGATGTTACACCACCTGATATGCCCACCCTGGCAAATCAAAGCGGTGAATGTTCTGTTACTGTTGTAGCTCCCACG
>JAYEOJ010000624.1:0-7699 GCA_034722835.1 Bacteroidota bacterium
CAAATCTAAATTCTGTCCGGAAATACCAGGGAGAAAGGCCATCCAAATAAACGCCATGTAAATATATCTGCTCAGATTCACGTCATTCGATTGAGATACTCTGACAAAACTATAAAGAAACTGTTCATATGGATTATAAGTTGTCAGGAATTTCAGGTTCTGCTTGAATGAAACACGGGGAGTTATTACATTGTAAACCATATAGAACAATCCATGAACGGTCTGCATCTCCTTTTTCTGAGCTTCGTTACCCTGTATTCTCCAGTGCCCGATTTACCGGAAACTCTGATATTCGTGGCACGACATCAATATGTCCAGGATCACCACAACACAGCCACTCTCTTTCAGACCGGTGAGATCAATACCGATAGTTATACTCCCGGAGCTTCATTGCTTATCTACAATATGAATACGGAGGAGATCAGCACGCTGCTGACCACTGAAACAGGTGTTATCCGTGATCCGGAAGTCTCATTTTCGGGAGACAGAATAATCTTTTCATACAGGAAAAGCATTGATGATGACTACCATATTTACGAAATTGATTCAGATGGAAAGCATCTGAAACAGCTCACCTTTGCCTCCGGAGTTTCCGACATTGATCCCCTTTATCTGCCCAATGGACAGATTGTATTCAGCTCCACCCGGGAACCCAAGTATTGCATGTGTAACAGGCACATCATGGCAAACCTGTACAGGATGAATCCGGATGGCTCCAACATCGTCCAGCTTGGTAAAAGCACGCTGTTCGAAGGACATGCAGCCCTGATGGCTGATGGCCGACTTGTGTATGATCGTTGGGAATACATTGACCGGAATTTCGGGGATGCTCAGGGGCTATGGACCGTGAATCCCGATGGTACCCGGCATGCCATCTATTATGGTAATAATACCCACTCTCCGGGTGGTATCATAGATCCAAGGCCTCTGCCCGGGGATAATCTGATGCTCTGTATTTTTGGCTCATGCCATGACAGGCCCTGGGGGGCGCTTGCCCTGATCGACAGGTCCCGGGGGGTAGACGGCAAGGATGCCGTTGTGAAAATCTGGCCCGAAGAGGCCATCGACCTGATGGGAGAAGGGGACTGGGATAATTTTATGAAACTGAATACAAGGTATGAAGATCCTTTTCCCCTCTCACAAAAAGAGTTCCTGGTTTCCAAGTCGATCTGGTTGAAAAAGACAAATGGCCACCATCCCAGCTCTCAAAAGATGGGGATCTATCTCGTGGAAGCATCCGGCAAGGAAAAACTAATCTTTGAACATGACAATCTGAGTTGCTTCGATCCCATGCCTCTTTCTCCCAGGTACCGCCCCCGTGAGATACCAACTGCCAGAAGTTTTGACGAATCTCCGGGCATTTTTTATGTTCAGAATGTATACGAAGGTACTCACATGGATGATGTAGAGAAGGGTGCCGTGAAGTATCTCAGAGTTGTGGAATCCCCCGAGAAAAAAACATATACTCAGGCAGGCTGGGGCGGCCAGGGGCAACAGGCACCCGGGGTCAACTGGCATAGTTTTGAAACCAAGCGTGTCCTGGGAACCGTTCCTGTGGAGGAGGATGGTTCTGCCAATTTTCAGGTCCCTTCAGGAAGATTTCTCTATTTCCAGCTCCTGGATGAAAATAAAAAGATGGTCCAGTCCATGAGAAGTGGTGTCATTGTGCATCCCGGGGAGATCAATGGATGTATTGGTTGTCACGAGGACCGGCTTTCCGCTCCGCCAAATCTGAACCGGATGCCCATGGCCCTTCGAAAAAAACCCCACACCCTTGCACAGGATGTGGAAAATATAGGTGAATTCAGCTACGTCCATGAGGTTCAACCCATATTTGACAGGCACTGCATCTCCTGTCACGATTTTGACAAACCTGCAGGAAAGTCATTGATTCTGGCAGGCGACAGAAATCCCTATTTTAATGCCTCCTACGTGGATCTGCATGTGAAGAAACAGGTAACATGCATTGGTGGCGGTCCGGCCGAATTGCAGCATGCCTATGCCTGGGGATCGCACAAGAGTAATCTTGTGAAGGTACTTGAAGCGGGACACAAGGATGTATCTCTGTCGGAAGAAGAAATGGAAACCCTGTTTACCTGGATCGATCTGAATGGTGTCTATTATTCGCAATATGAATCCGCTTATCCGGATCATCCGGCAGGACGCAGTCCACTGACCTTTGAGCAGCTTGATCATCTTGGAAAGTTAACAGGTGTGAATTTTGGAGAACTGGCGGGTTTTAATCGTCCCCTGGGACCTCAAATCTCTTTTGAGAGACCCGAGTTAAGTCCCTGTCTTTCAGGAATCAAAGGAAAAAATGCATACAGGGAGGCCCTTGAAATAATTGAGAGTGGTCAGCTTATGCTGACTGCTATGCCCCGGGCCGATATGGAAGGATTTATCCCCTGTGAAGAGCACAGGGCTCAACTGGCAAAATACGAGGAGCGGCTTCAGGAAGAAAAAGAGAACCGTAAGGCCATATCCGCAGGGAATGTCCGCTTTGATCCTAATATCACTCCTTAATAGATTGAATCGGCCACGATGTTCAAATCCCTGATTCTTTACACTGCCCTGGTTCTTGTATCCTCATTGGAGGCGAGCCCCCCGCACCCCCAGGAAATCACTGCAGAGAAGCGAATTTATTTCTCACCAATCGATATGACCCTGGACCCAGAGATGGGAGCGTTGTTTGTCGTAGGGAAAACGGGTCATGAACTCCGATCCTATGCATTGGATGATCTTAATTCCTATACTTCCTATTTCACCGATCAGCCTCCCAAAGCCCTTTGCCTGGCAGGAGATAAACTTCTACTTGCCTGCTCTCATTCAGAAGGATCCCTGGTGATCCTGGACAAAGCAACCCTGAAACTCATATCCACGATTGGGGTGGGGCATGGGGCCTGCGATGTGGAAGTCAGCAAGGACCTGAGCACCGCCTATGTGGCCAACCAGTTTTCCGATGATATTTCAGTGGTTGACCTCAGACAAATGGAAGAAAGAGGAAGAATCAAGGTACTGCGGCAACCGAAGCAGCTTAGCATCTCAAAGGATGGTGCCTACTTACTTGCAGCCAATTTTCTTCCGGCCGGAAGGGCCGATGTGGACACCGTTAGCTCGGCAATAAGCGTTATTCACCTTCAAAGTGAAACCTGTGTAAAACAGATCCCTCTCGCCAATGGAAGCAATGCCCTCAGGGGAATGAGCCTAACGGCAGATAGCATGTATCTGGTTGTGACCCATAACCTGGGAAGATTTCAACTCCCCACCACCCAGCTGGAACAGGGGTGGATGAATACCAGCGCATTAAGTGTTATTGATGTAAGTTCCCTGGAGTTGGTGGCCACTATTCTGCTGGATGAACCGGAAAAAGGGGCCGCCGGATCCTGGGGCATAGCATGCACAGATGACTATCTGTATGTGGCACACTCCGGAACCCATGATTTCAGCATCATCGACTACAAGGCTTTTGTCCGGAAACTGTTGGAGCATCCTGACAGGCAGGGGCTGGCCTACGATTTGACTTTTTTGACGGGTATCAGGGAAAGAACAATGCTTGCAGGGAACGGCCCCAGGGCGATTACTGTATTAAACAATAAGGTCTACGTGGGAAACTACTTTTCAGACAACCTGAATGTGGTCTCGGGTTTATCAGGCAAGGACATTCAAATCGAGGTAATTGAGCTGTCCGATCAGAAGCCACATGATGAAACCCGCTCAGGCGAACAATACTTCCACGATGCCACCTTCTGTTTTCAATCCTGGCAATCATGTACAGGATGTCATCCCGATGAAGCGCGAACCGACGGATTGAACTGGGATCTGCTTAACGACGGCATGGGAAATCCAAGAAACTGCAAAAGTCTATTGCTGTCACATGAAACCGCACCTTCCATGATCACAGCGATCAGGCCCGATGCGGAAACAGCTGTACGAGCTGGCTTCGAATTTATTCAGTTTATGCAGGTTGATGATAGCATCAGCAGGGCAGTAGATGTCTACCTGAAGTCTCTGCAGGCGATTCCGAGTCCGCATCTTATCAATGGAAACATGAATCCGCTGGCCTCACAGGGCAAAGATGTTTTCGAAAATATCGGATGCGCAGAATGCCATCCCGGTCCATATTTTACTGATTTGAAAAAGCACACCATGGGAACTCCTGGAGCATATGATCATCAAAACAGCTGGGATACACCAACTCTGATCGAAATCTGGCGGACCGGCCCCTATCTGCACGACGGAAGGTGTGCCACCCTGGAAGAAGTATTTACAAGAGAGAAACACGGAATTGAAAAAGAACTTCCCGCTGATGATCTTTATCAGTTAATTGCATATCTACTTTCTCTATAATTGATATGTTAAAATGAAATATAAACCTCCATGCATCTTAAAAAAGCGATACTGATAGCGATAATCCTGTTTACTGGAATACTGACTCGTGGCCAGGCCTACGAAAGCACCTGGGAATCACTGGATTCCAGACCAATTCCCACCTGGTTTGAAAATGCTAAATTTGGAATCTTTATCCACTGGGGTGTCTATTCGGTACCCGCCTGGCGTAAGTTGGAACCCGGACTCTATGCTTCCTATGCCGAATGGTACTATGCCAGGGTCATGTTCAATTCGGACAATGGGGGTGAAGAGTTTCATATCAAGAACTACGGGGCGGATTTCGAATACCGTGATTTTGGTCCCATGTTCAGGGCTGAGCTCTTTGATCCCGGGCTTTGGGCCGGACTGTTTAAAAGAGCAGGTGCCAGGTATGTGGTGCTGACTTCCAAGCATCATGACGGGTATTGTCTTTGGCCCACTAAGAGTCCATATAAAAAGGGATGGAACTCCATGGATGTAGGCCCCCACAGGGACCTGGTGGGAGATCTGACAGAAGCTGTCCGGGCCGAGGGGATGAAGATGGGACTCTATTACTCGAATATCGAATGGGAGAGCAGCTGGACCCATCGTACCGCATCGGGTTACTATCTTCCTCTAGGGCTAGTTAATAAATACAGAATTCCTGAAGATGAGTATGTCAATCATATGAATTCTCAAATGAAAGAACTGGTGGAAAACTACCAGCCCTCATTGATTTTTGCCGATGGAGGGGAGTGGGATGGAAGTGAAGAATACTGGGGTACAAAGGAGTTCCTGGCCTGGCTCTACAACGACTCGCCTGTCAGGGATGAAGTGGTTGTAAATGACCGATTTGCAAAGGATATGCCAGGCAAGCATGGGGATTATTTCTCCAGCGAATACCAGGATACGGAAGCCGTACATTCCGGTCATCCATGGGAAGAAAGCAGGGGAGTTGGTGGATCCTATGGGTTTAACAGGGCCGAAAACATTGATGATTACAGCACGTCCAAAGAGTTGATCCACGAACTGGTTGATATTGTGAGCCGTGGGGGCAATCTCTTACTGAATGTGGGACCTACAGCCGACGGCCGGATCCCGGTGATTATGCAACAACGTCTTGTGGATATGGGAAAATGGCTGGAAGTGAATGGTGATGCTATTTACGGTACGCGGAAAAGAGCTGTCAGCAGCCAGGAAATCAATGGGAAAAAGCTATATTTCACCTCAAAGGCAGGTTCTGTCTTTTGTCTGTTCAATCAGTGGGGCAAGGAAATCATCGTCGATCTACTTGATTTTGTGAATATTAGCAATGTTTCCCTGCTGGGATGGAATGGTGATATTCAATGGGAAAGGGAAGGGCAGAAGCTAAGAATTGAACTTCCTAAAATGGGCCCGGATGAAATACCCTGTCAGCACACATGGACTTTACAAATTGATTTACAATAAAATAGAACCATTATGTCAACAAATACTTCAACTACCCCTTTGAGAACCGGGACAAAAGAAAGATTGCAGTCACTTGATACCCTGCGTGGCTTTGATATGGCCATGCTTGTGGGTCTTGGTAGTGTCATTGTAGCACTTGCCAATCTAAGCGGATGGAACTGGATGGAAGGTTTAGCCACCCAGGTCCACCGCCATGTGGAGTGGGAGGGATTTCGCTTTTACGATATGATCTTCCCCCTGTTTATGTTTATCAGCGGGGTAGCGATCCCGTATGCCATTAATTCAAAACGGGAAAAAGGCGTAGCCCAATCCCTTCTTTTGAGAAAGATCTTTATTCGCCTGCTGCTCCTGATCGCATTCGGGATCATCTACAATGGTGCAACCAGCAGGGGATTTACCAACACACGCTATGTAAGTGTTCTTTCCCAGATTGGATTTGGGTACTTTTTTGCTGCCCTTATCAGCCTCTATTCCAAGAGTATCAAAGGTTCCTTGTACTGGATGCTGGGAATTATGGCCGGAATTGCTGCTCTGCAGCTCTTTGTGCCGGTACCTGAATTTGGGGCAGGGACCTTTGAACCGGCAACAAGCATCAATGCCTGGCTGGATCAGAAACTGATACCGGGCAGACTCAATGATGAGGTCTTTGATCCGGAGGGTGTGTTGTGTATTGTATCTGCCATAACCATTACCCTGATGGGAACACTTGCAGGACATGTTCTAAGGAGTTCACCGCTAAAGCCTTCAAAAAAGGCCTTGTATATTGCCCTTGCTGGAGTGGGCGCACTTGCTTTAGCCTATGCCCTCAGGCCTGTTTATCCGGTTATTAAAAAGATGTGGACCGTTCCCTATGTAATGATGGCCGGGGGGTACAGTGCATTATTGCTTTCCCTCTTCTATTTTGTCATTGATGTTAAGGGGTATAAGAACTGGACCCTCTTTTTCAGGGTATTCGGGATGAATTCCATCACCATCTATATGGGAGCGCGGATTCTTGGATTCAGGGACATCAGCCGCTTCTTTCTGAACTGGACCTCCATCCATATCAGTGAAGAATGGGGAGCCGTATTTATCGCTATCGGTGTGGTGGTACTGCAATGGGCCCTGTTGTTATTCCTGTACAGGAGAAAGATTTTCCTGAGGGTCTAATCGTTTCCGTTTCCTCTTAAACAGGTTACGCAGAGGTTTTTTCTCTCTCAGCTTTTGAAAGGGCTTGAACTTGAACGGCTTCTTCTCCGAAAAATCATCACACATCAGCTGATTTTTTACATCAATACTGATCGCAAAGGTATCTTCCTGCAAACTGCTCCAGTGATCGTCCTGAAATGCACTTTTCATAAAGCCTGCCCAGATGGGCATGGCTGAGAAAGCACCCTGTCCATACTGAATGGTCTGAAAACGAACGTTCTGAAGATCCCCGCCCACCCAGGCTCCGGCCACCAGACCTGGTGTAAAACCGATAAACCAACCATCGGTGTAATTCTGTGTGGTCCCGGTCTTTCCGGCAATATCTGCCGTTATTCCATAGTTTGCCCGCAATCCTCTGGCTGTGCCTTCATTCACCACGCCCCTGAGCATTTCAGTTATCAATTCTGCATTTTCCTGTGTACAGATGATGGTTCCTTCCTCTTCCTGGGTCCGTTCCTCCAATATCTTACCATTCCTGTCCTCAATGCGACTGATATAGCGGGGGGATTTCCTGATTCCCCGGTTGGCAATGGCCTGGTACACATTCATCATTTCAAACAGGGAGACTTCTCCTGTACCCAGTGCCAGGGAAGGCACAGCCGGAAGGGGAGATGTAATACCGGCCAGCTCACTCATCTCCAGAACGCTGTCAATTCCTGTCCGCATAAGGAGGTCCACACTCACCGTGTTTACAGAATGCACCAATGCCCCCTTC
>JAYEOJ010000625.1:0-1793 GCA_034722835.1 Bacteroidota bacterium
TGAAATCTTTGAGATCATCCACATCCAGTCGGGTGGTAATGACACAGAGCCCTGGGTTGTGGTTTGCCAGCTCCCGGACTAAAGATTGCAGACCTGGATCCCTGATACGTCCCTCCTGTTCTCTGAAGGGATGTTGCAGTGGCTCCAGACCGTCTAAAATGAGCAGCGTCTTCTGTTTCCTGATATATTCTGCCAGTCGCTCACCCTTTTCCCAGGGTGATCCTGCGTCTGGTTCTGGATCGCCGAACCACTTCAATGCAGATGCAATGAACTGGTCAGCAGATGCCTGTTTGCCTTCTGCTGCACCCTGGCTGTAAAAGGACCAGCCGAATACGCGCTCAGCACCGCGAAAGTTGTCCTGTTGCATCTGATGCAGCCATGTGTTCACAAGGGCCGTCTTGCCCACACCGCCCCATGCAACTAAAGTAATAATATTTGTCCCTGTATTGTTCCAGACTTCATCCAGCATTTTCAATTCTTTGTCACGGCCAAAGAGTTCGGGATTGGTGGAGGGTAGTTTGGCAAGTGATATTTTTTCCGGACCTAATGGTACGTACCCTTCATTTTTGGGCATCTCCACTGTAGGCCCAATGATGTCAGCAATCTCATCAGCAATCGCTGCTAGGTCGGTTTCAATCTGGAAATCACTCCCACCTTGGATAGGTCTACCATCTTTTGGCCGAAGATTCATTCGAGCTAGCAATTTAACACGTTTCCAGGCACAGGGTTTGATGATAACAGGGAATATACGAAGCCCTTCCTTATCCCGGCGCTCCAGCAGGCGAGGTACCTCTTCGCTCAGAATGAATTTAGAGGTGAGAAAATCGGCTGAGACCAGTAGCACAGCCACGCTGGCTCTGGTGATGGCTTCCTGAATCTTTTGATACCAGTTTCCACCAGCACCAATGCGGCGGTCGTCCCATAGATCGAGAATACCTTCCTGGTGCAGTACACCCAGATGAGTCACCAGGCGGTCTTTCCAGACTTCGTCCTTATGACTATAGCAGATGAAAACAGTGGGGCTGGTCATAGCATGGATTCCCTATGGACATTCAGTGTATTAATTGTATAAATATTTGGAATTATATAATTATATGGATTCATTCTATTATTTTGACGATATTCCAATCAAAGTCTTGATAAAACGAGAACATGAACAAGAAAATAATAAGAGTCCGAGAATTATCAGATAGAGAGATAGAAAAGTTGGACAAGCGAAAAGGCTTCAGAGACTTCAGACCAGTAGAATGTGCAGATTGCGGTTTTAAAGGCACTTTCCCGCGGAGACTCTTCCTCGTTGATGGGGTCAAGGACGAAAGTGACCGAGGGATACTAAGACTGAATATGAAACAGAATCATGGAATAGAATACTGCTTCTTCAGAACTGATGGCAAACGAGAATTTATAGAAGCTGCTTTCTGTCCGGAATGCAATTCAAATAATGTGGTATTCGACATCACTCATGACGCACTGATAAAGGCATTAGGGAAAATAAACAAAGATCTTTTTATGTAAAACTGTGATAAGGTCTTTACATAACCATCATGGCGAAGAATAGTCTGCAAACAATATTCATCGTCCAAAAGATAGCATAATATACGATAAAGGGATATGCAGATGCGAAAGAACCGGATTTAAAGGTTTATTCTCCAGCATTATATGAGGTATCATAACGATTATAAATTTATGGTAAAAGTTTTGGGTCACAGGGGCTGTGCAGGCATAGAGCCTGAGAACACGATGAGGGCTTTTAAGAGAGCAATGGATTTAGGTGTGGATTTTATCGAACTGGA
>JAYEOJ010000626.1:0-1791 GCA_034722835.1 Bacteroidota bacterium
GGCACCAACCTGCTGAAATTAGCAAAACAGATCAATCAGGGAAAGCGCCCGGAATACACAGCGGTCTCTTTTGATTCTGCCCTTGAACTCGAACCGGATACATGGGCATTTGTGCAGACTGAAAGCGTAAAAGTATGGAAGGAACACCTTCAGCTATGGACGCAATGTCATTACCTGAGTCCCATATTCGGCGAGAATGAGAGCTTTAAAGATCTCATTTTGGAGGCTGGTAAAATGGACTTCGACCAGCTTGTGGCCCCTGATTCAGGGCAGAAGGTTTTGCGACAGATCTTTGGGGGGGTAGAAAGAGCAAGGATTTTGTCACTGGTGCGGAATGGGATTTATGGCTGCACAGGGATAAACTGCCAGGTTTCTGAATATTTGCGTCCTGAATTCGGCTATGGAACCAATAACGACATTTTCCCAGGCGCTGTGATTATGGTTACCCGAAATGACTACACAAAGGAACTGTTTAACGGGGATGTGGGCATTGTTATTGGAGATGTGAAGGGGGGGACTTGCAGAGCTTTCTTTCAGCGTTTTGGATCTTATATCAGTTTTGCCATGGACCTGTTGCCTCCTTGGGAATATGCTTTTGCAATGACCGTGCACAAAAGCCAGGGCTCGGAATTTGATGATGTGCTGCTCGTATTACCGGGAGATGAAAATCATCGGTTGTTAACCCGGGAGATTGTTTACACCGGTATAACCAGGGCAAAAAAGCGGGTAATCGTGTACGGGGCCGAATCAGCGTTCAACAAGGCGCTTCAAAGAAAGATTGAGCGGCAATCCGGACTTATGTGGTGAAGTGGTAACTTCCCAGGAAGACTGGGTAATCTCCCGATGGTCATCCTTGCCCGCAGAGGCTTGCACCATATACCTCGGAAGGTTATAAATGGCGGTTTTTTAGGTGAGTCATGAGCATCAAGAGCAAGGCGCGAAGGCGCGGAATAGCAGGCTATTGCAAGCCTGAGCAACTCGGCTATTGATGTTCATGGCCGGCGAAAAAGTGTCATTTGTGGCCTTTCGAGGTATAGCATCAAGGGTACCTGGACTTTTTGAGAACTTGCGTGAAGTGAAATATTGATAACCGGTTTTCTTGTCAGTCCAAGGACATTTTACGGGCAATAAGCCGTTTGATATCATCCACATGCTCTCTGCACGCCTTTATTCCTGCTTCCATCAGCTCGGGGCCTCTGTGAAAATCGTCCCAGGCATATCCCGTTACCCTGGGATATATCACAATATCAGCCAACTGGGCAAAATCTCCGGTCGCATGGGAGTGAACAATATTCATCGTAAGTGACAGTACATTTAATATGCTGGGCGTCCCGCTCTTTACACATTCCCTTTCCTGTTCAACACACACAGCAATGATAATATTTGCACCTTTCTGCACGAGGATATCAACAGGCACGGGATTAAGAAGCCCTCCATCAACCATCCACCTGCCCCTGTACCGGAACGGGTTGAAAATTCCCGGGATGGATATGCTGGCCCTTACAGCCTCGCTCACATCACCTTCGGATAGTAAAACCTCTTCACCCCTGAAAATATCTACCGCCACAAGATAGGCAGGAATCTTAAGATCGAGAAAATCCGCTCCATCTGTAGCATTTCTGACCAACCGCATCGCTTTCCTACCCAGAAGAATTCCATGCAGCGGCACGGTATAATCAAAGATCTTTTTTTTTGCTGCCTTTCTGGTCGGGAAAAGATCTATTGTTACACTTCGAGTTATTTCTGCAGATGCATTTTTTGCATAAACGCCCCCCACAAGCGCCCCTATGC
>JAYEOJ010000627.1:0-7672 GCA_034722835.1 Bacteroidota bacterium
GATTCCCATCGAAAGTCATCAGTTTCCGGGAGCTGTAAAGCGCCCGGCTTACAGCGTATTGAACAAATCCAGGATTCAGGAGGTTTATGGAGTCGAGGTTCCTTACTGGAGAAACAGCCTGGAGAGGTGCATACATGACCTGATATAAGCAACATATTTAAACCCCATGGAGAATAACATATTAAGTGAGGTAAGAAAAAAAGCCGAGGAATGGCTCCTTAGCCCCATCGATGAGGCATCTAAAACGTCCATTCGTGATATGCTGAACAACAATGAGACGGAGTTAATCGAGAGTTTTTACCGTGATCTGGAATTTGGCACGGGCGGACTTCGTGGAATTATGGGAGTGGGCACCAACCGCATGAATATTTATACGGTAGGAATGGCCACCCAGGGCCTTTGTAATTATCTGCTGGATCAGTTCAGCGATCGCAAAGAAATCAGTGTGGCAGTCGCTCACGATTGCAGGAACAACAGTCCGCTCTTCGCAGAGATCACAGCTCAAATCTGCATTGCCAATGGCATCAAAGCTTATCTTTTTAACGGGCTGCGCCCCACACCGGAGCTCAGTTTTGCAATCCGGCAGCTGGGCTGTCAGAGTGGTGTTGTAATTACGGCTTCTCATAATCCCAAAGAGTATAACGGGTATAAAGCATATTGGGAAGACGGGGCCCAGATTATCAACCCCCATGATGTAAACATCATCAACGAGGTTCAGAAGATCAAATCCATCGGGGAGGTGAAATTTGATGGCGACAAAAACAAAATTATCACCCTGGGTGAAGAAATGGATGCCCTCTACCTTGAAGAAGTTGTGAAACAATCCATTAATCCTGACCTTATTGCAGCACATCCGGATATAAAAATTGTCTATACACCCATCCATGGAACCGGGGTGGAACTGGTACCCAGAGCCCTGAAAAAGATGGGATTCACGAACATCTATAATGTCCCTGAACAGGACGTGGTGGATGGAAACTTCCCCACTGTGGTATCTCCCAACCCTGAAGAATCAGCCGCCCTGGACATGGCCCTGAAAAAAGCAGATGAGGTGGGCGCAGATCTGGTAATGGCCAGCGACCCGGATGCCGACCGTGTGGGGATCGCCATCCGTGATAACAGCGGGAATCTGATCCTGGTGAACGGTCACCAGACCGCATCCCTGCTCTCCTACTACCTCCTGTCACAGTGGTCCGAACGAGGTAAACTTACGGGCAAAGAGTATATTGTAAAAACAATTGTGACCACTGAATTGATTGCAGAAATGGCCAGGCACTATCAGGTTCCCTACTGGGATGTGCTGACAGGTTTCAAATTCATTGCAGATATTATCCGGAAAAATGAAAATTCCATGACTTTCATCGGAGGAGGCGAGGAGAGTTACGGATTTATGATCGGGGATTTTGTAAGGGACAAGGATGCTGTGGCCTCCTGCTCAATATTGGCTGAGATGGCCGCCTGGGCACGTAGTCGAGGACTTAGCATGTATGATATTTTAATGGAGATGTATCTGAAATTTTCATGCTACCAGGAAGCCCTGATTAATGTGGTTAGAAAAGGAAAATCCGGCGCTGAGGAGATCCAGCAGATGATGGCAGATTTCAGAGCAAAGCCGCCTGCGAAGCTAAACGGATCATCGGTAATCACTATTCATGACTACCTGGAGCAGGTAAGTACGGATTGCCTCACAGGGGCAGAGACTGCCCTTGAATTACCTAAATCAAATGTGCTCCAGTTTTTGCTGGAAGATGGCAGCAAGATATCAGTCAGACCTTCGGGGACCGAGCCCAAGATTAAGTTCTATTTCAGTGTAAGCGACCAACTGGAAATGAAAGAGGACTATAAAAAGGTGAAAGAGAGACTGGAGGAGAAGATCCTGAATATACAGCGGGAACTTAATTTAAACTAATCAAACTGGAGAAATATAGCACTGCCTCCAGCAGGTCCTCCTCCTGGGAAAGTTTGTACTTGTTGTCCTTCAGGTAGCGCTTGACCACTTTTGGATCGATTTGGAAAATCTCTGCCAGGGTCTTGCTTCCTTTTACTGTCCAATGCTCATTGTCCCTGAAGACATAGTATACAGGATTTTGCGTTTTGTATTCAGCAGGTTTGGCTTTGTGGTAAAGATCGGTGTCGGTGACGGCTTCGGTTAAAGTGATTCTATATTGTTTATACAGTGCAAAACCATTCTGTTGTCCCAACAATGACAAGTATACCACCAGCTTGTCTTTACCCTCTTCAAGATACTTCTTCACAAATACCTCTTCCCGGTAATTTATAGTATCTATATTGTTTTTGATGGGATCAATCGCGATGATCCCTCTCTCGAGTTTGGCTTCAAAAGTACCCTGGTAGATGTTGTATCTGATATCAAATCCTTCGTTCCACATGCCGTTCCAATGAATCATGCCCGGGAGGAATTCTTCAGTAAGATAAGGGGATCCTTTGATTTCGCTATGGCCCGCAGACCAGGTAATATATTCACCTGAAGCTACCAGGTTTTGTTTCAGGTCCTGGGCGGTTGTCACAGGGTTTTGAGCCATAGTACCCACGCAAAACAAAGCAAGATACAGGATTCCAAGTAGTGTTTTCATCATCAGGGATTAACATTTGTATTTAGTTTCCAAAGATACTGTTCTTTTTGCATTCATTTTAGAAACTTTTCTAACTTGCTACTAAACTTGATGATTATGAAATCCTATCGTAAAGAACTCTGGTTCGAAACCAAACAGCGCAGAGAATTAATAAACATTACCCCTGAAGTAGAAATGTGCCTGCGCGAAAGCGGCGTACAGGAAGGATTGGCCCTGGTCAATGCCATGCACATCACCTCATCAGTATTTATCAATGATGATGAAGCCGGACTGCACCAGGATTTTGAAGTTTGGCTGGAGAAGCTGGCACCTGAGAAACCCTACAGCCAGTATAAACACAATGGTTTTGAAGACAATGCAGATGCCCACATCAAGCGCACACTGATGGGCCGTGAGGTGGTCGTGGCCATCACCGGTGGACGCCTGGATTTTGGTCCATGGGAACAGATCTTTTACGGGGAGTTTGATGGGAAACGCCGCAAGCGTGCCCTGGTAAAGATTATCGGGGAGTAAGCTAAGACCTCACCCCAATTACCAGTATATCATCCGTTTGAGAATTACTTCCCATCCAGTTGCACAGGGTCTTATTCATAATCTCTTTCTGATCGATAAATCCATCTGAGAATATGTAAAATGTATCACCTTCTTTCAGGGTTATAGCAGCTGGCGGTCTTGTCCCTATCCCCAATTTCCTCCAGCATGGGTCGGGCTTCTGCGTAATAAATCAGTGCCGAGTCATACTCTCCCGTTACCTGAAACACCGTACCAATGGCTCTTAAACATTCTGCCTCTGCAAGTGGATTCTCAATTTCTTTAGCCATCTCCAATGCCATATGATAACAGGCTGCTGCCGAGTCGGGCTGAGATGCATAGTAGAGATCGCCAAGTTCAGACAGGATTTTTATCTGGGTCGTATCCTGTTTCGTTGGATCAATCAACCGCAAGAGCGAATCAACTTCAGATGGCTCCTGAGCTGAAGCTATGATACAAATAAGCAGGCTTGATGTAATTGAAGTGATCAGCTTACTGAATAAGCTATTGAATGAATTCTTCATGAGGTAGTACATTATAAGCCAAGATTTTATATTGACTTATAAGTTACAAAATTGCCTTTGCAATAGCTACTTTGAGTATTAGATTACCGGGGAGTAAACTCTTTGGCAAAGTTCACCAGGTAGAGTTTTTCTGATGCACGGGTAAATGCGGTATACAACCAGCGCAGATAGTCCAGGGACAGCATCTCTTCGGTAAAATAACCCTGGTCCAGGAAAACCGATTTCCACTGTCCCCCCTGTGCCTTGTGACAGGTGACCGCATAGGCAAACTTTACCTGAAGGGCATTGTAAAAGGGATCTATGGATATCTTTTCAGCTATCTTCTTGCGGCTCGGTTCGTCCGGATAGTCCTCTGCCACAGAAAGATATAAGGATTTTTGCTGGTCGTAGTTCAGAGACGGGGCATCCAGATCGATCACATCCAGAAGTACCTTTACCTCCATCTCAATATCCCGGTAATCAGGCATTGTGATTCTGATATTGGCAAAAGTATGTCCATGGACCTCTTCGGTCGACAGCACCTTCTCTATCCTGATAATGTCTCCATTGGCAATGAAATCGATGCGATTCTCATCATCTTTCCAGAAGTAGTTGTTTTTCACCACCATAAGAAGATCTCCGGGAGATAATTGTTCTTCCCGCCACAAAATCTGGCTCCTGATGCCTGCATTAAATTTATTGGCTCTTTTATTGGAACGTGTTACCACAATAGTATCAGAGGTGCCGTAACGATCGTAACTCATGGAGATGGTCTCCAGCAGCTCGCTCCCTGAGATCAGGGAGATGTCAGGAAAGGAATCAAAACGGAAGCTTGGATAATCCACTAATCCATCCGTGATCAGGTTCCGGATAGAGGTAGCATTGTGCAGAATGCCCGAATCCTCTGCCTGCCTGACCACATCGGTCAATTCAATCTCCCTGATCCTGTACCCGAATTCCTCCAGGCGCTCCCGGCTCAGGGCCGGACTCATTTCCAGTCCAACGGGTGGCAATTGTGCTGTATCCCCAACCAGTACCAGTCTGCATTGCGATCCTGCCTCCACAAAATCTACCAGGTCACGAAGCAGATCGCCCGATCCGAAAAAAGCATCCGGAGACCGGTCGCCGATCATGGAAGCTTCATCTACGATGAAACAGGTATTCTTATGAAGATTTCTGTCAAGTACAAACTCTCCCAGACCATCACTGCCCGACTTCTGCCTGTAGATCTTCTTATGAATGGTCCACGCCGGATGGCCCGAGTAGGCAGTCAGCACTTTCGCTGCTCTGCCCGTGGGAGCCAGTAGAACGCTCTTCTGTTTTAAGGAGGTCAATGTCCTCACCAGGCTTTTTACAAGGGTGGTTTTTCCCGTACCTGCATAGCCCTTCACAAGCATAATTTCCTGCAGATCTTCGGATGCCAGAAAAACCCCAAGTTCACGAATCAGATCCTCCTGTCCCAAAGTAGGTTGGAAATCAAGATTTTCTAACAGTCTTTCACTAATGAAATTTCTCAGCATCTCTTCGAATTATTGCGCAATTAAAAATATATAATTTATTTTTTTTACTAAATTTGTGCGCAACCGTAAAAAGAATACCCCATGAGAAGAGTAATCCAGATTCTGTTCGTACTAATAATCATCGTATTAGGGTATCTAATCGTTGAAAGCATCATGGAACCAATCAGGTTTAACCAGGAAGTTGAAGCGAGGGAGGAGCTTACCATTGATAGACTTATTGACATCAGGGACGCTCAGAAGGCATACAAAGATGTCCACAAAAAATATACAGGTAGTTTTGATACCTTAATTGCTTTTGTTGATACTGGATCTTTTACCGTTATTAAGGCGGATGGTGATATCCCGGAAGAGTGGCTTGATGAGATGGGATTTGAGAAAGCAAGAGAAAAAGCTCTGAAAGAGGGAGTAATCAGCCGTGAACCCATACAGGTTCCTGTACTGGATTCACTTTTCCATCAAGGATTCGCTACAGATTCATTGCGCTACGTTCCTTTTTGCGAAGGAATTACATTCAAATTAACCTCCGGTGAATTACTTACCAGTTCAAACCTGACAGTACAGGTAGTTGAAGCTTCTTGCCTCTATGACGACCTGCTGAATGGTATGGACAGGCAACTCGTCGTAAATTACAAAGACGAGCGAATGAAAATTGTAGGATTTGAAGGTGTGAAATTCGGATCCATGGAGGAAGGAACCCTCACAGGCAACTGGGAGTAAACTCCCTGTCACTGATGCAGGCATTTAGTGTAATATCGAATAGTATTACGCAAGATATTCGGCTTAAAGGCCATCAATCCATCCGGTTTGCTCCGGATGGATTTTCTGTTTTAATATCCGATGTCAGTTATACACCGGTTTATCTGAAACATTTTGCTGCTGAGAGCCCTGTTCCCGTAGAAGACCTGATTGCAGAATGTAGCCGGGCGCTGGACGATGAGGGCCTGCTCTCTTTTGAGGGGGAAACAGTCCTGATTTCAGATTCAATGGCCGCAACCCTGCTCCCCAAACAGTTTGTGGATGTTGACAAGAACCGGGAAATCCTGGAAAAGATCTGCTCCCTGGACAAAACCGACCGGGTATTTGACCGGTCCATTAAAACCCGGGATTTTCACCTGATTTATTCTGTTCCTGAAAAAATCATTGGACTGGGAAACAGGTTTGCCGGGGATGTGAAAATTCTTCATGCGTCTGAATGTCTTTTATCGCTCTCCGATCAGGTCAAATCAAGCGATCACCAGCGGGGCGTTGTTATGGCTGAAGTGCAAACCCACACGCTGGATCTCCTGGTCGTCGCCGAAGACCGGGTTCTACTGTTAAACCGCTATTGGCTGAATGATCCTTCCGACTTCATCTATCACACTCTCAATACAATGAGACAACTTGATCTTGACCGAAGAACCATCCCGGTCTACCTTTCCGGTGTGATACACGAAGAACACGAATACATAAGCCTCCTGGCCAAGTATATCAGAAACGTTGTCCATACTCCTTACTACCTGGAGCATCTGTCCAGAGAAGATATCCTTCGTTTCATGATCCTTTCAGAAGGCAGCAAGTGCGTATAATCAGCGGCATATTCAGGGGCAAACAGATTCGTCCGCCAGGAAACTTCAAAGCCAGACCCACTACCGACTTTGCCAAGGAGAGCCTCTTTAATATTCTGATCCATCAATACAATATGGAAGAACTGGATGTTCTTGACCTGTTCTCGGGTACCGGAAGCATCTCCTATGAATTTGCCTCCAGGGGGGCACGATCAGTGCTTTCAGTTGAAATGGTACCAAAGCATTATACATTTATTCAGGGTACCTGCAGGGATCTGCAAATGGATCAGGTGTCTGTGATCCGGGCAGATGCATTCAAGTACCTGAAAAGACCTGTACAATCCTTTGATATTATTTTTGCAGATCCTCCTTTCGATCACCCGGGCCTCCCAGAGCTTCCCGACCTTATATTTGGATCTGCCATCCTGAATAAAGAAGGGCTTTTTATCCTGGAACATCCTGGAAATTACTCCTTTACAGCCCACCCTCGTTTTTTTCAGCACCGCAAATACGGGGGAGTGAATTTTACATTTTTCTCCTGACAATCAGGTCCCTGTCAATCCGTCCCAAGCGTATTGATTTTACGATAAAAAAGATTAATTTCGATTATTGCTTCTATTGCACCAATAAATTTGATCATGGGAGAGGAGTCATTAAAATTATCAAAGGTAGAACTGGAAGAATTATGCCTGAAGCAGAATATTATCATTGAAAGGCAGGATCCTTTTAATGAGTCCAAGATTTACCTTCCGAATATTGAGAAGATAAATAAAATGATCCGCGAATTTGACTTTCTGGTTGATGGATCATCCAGGGGGAAATCGGTGAATGAGATCAGCAAAATAGAGCGCTTCTTATTCGAAAACGAGGATAATATGGATTCGAAGAGCCAGTTTCTTGCTACTTACTACTCGAATGCTTCCATGTACATTGATAAGCACCGGAGCCTTCTGGAAGACAAACGTTCTGAGAACTGGAAA
>JAYEOJ010000628.1:0-1785 GCA_034722835.1 Bacteroidota bacterium
TTGGAGCTGGCACCAGCGGAAGACTTGGCATTGTGGATGCTTCGGAGATCCCTCCTACCTTCGGGGTTCCCTTCGATATTGTGATCGGGATCATTGCCGGAGGGGATCAGGCGATCCGGAAGGCGGTGGAATCGGCCGAAGATGACAGGGACGGGGCCTGGCGTGACCTGGCTAAATTCAAGCCCGGCAAAAATGATGTGGTGGTAGGAATCGCTGCCTCGGGAAGAACGCCTTATGTAATCGGGGCCGTTGAGGATGCGAAGAAACATGGTCTTCTGACCGCCTGCATAACCAACAATCCAAACAGCAAACTGGCTGCTGCAGCGGATATTCCACTGGAAGCGCTGGTTGGCCCGGAGTTTGTAACCGGGAGTACCCGCATGAAATCGGGAACCTCGCAGAAACTGATCCTCAACATGATCACCACATCCACCATGATCAAACTTGGACGGGTGAAGGGCAATAAGATGGTGGACATGCAGCTTACCAATGCCAAACTGGTTGAGCGGGGTTCCAAAATGATCAGTGAGGAGCTTGGTACTGATATGGAAGAGTCGAGAAGGCTCCTGTTGCTGCATGGATCGGTACGAAACGCCCTGGATAGTTTTAAATAAGCTACTTTCTTCCTATCGAGCGGGCATAGAGCAGTGCCGTGGTGCGATAAAATATATGTCCCAGCTTCGTAAAGGGCAGATACATGATCACAAACCACACAGCCACCAGGTGAAAGAAATAGAGGTGGTAAGCCACCGACCATTCTCCAAACCGGGCCAGCTGAACCAGGGTTCCTGAAAGGGTTAACAAGCCGATGGACACCAGCAATAACCAGTCGGAATACCCACTCTTACCAAATACAGGTTTATTGAACACCCTTTGCCAGATCATAATGCCCAGTCCGGTATAGATCATCAGGGAGGCCAGGTTCCCCAGAATCTTCATGGGATTGCTTATGGGCAGCGGATAGTGATGCGTAAGCGTGGCCCAGATGGCATAGAGCGTCACCAGAATCAACATGGCAAATCCAAAAAAGAGCAGCATGTGGGCCATCCTACCTGGCTTCCTGGAGCCACAGCCCGTGAAATTCGAGTGAGAAAGGATCTCACCCAGAACCTTGAAAACGGGGAGTCGCTTCATGCCTGCTTCACCCGGTGGCGTCTGCACCTTCATATCTTTCCAGAATCTGCCGATACCAAAGGATGCAAGCAGGTAGAAAAAAAGTGTAATGGCAGAAAAAGATCCATTGAGCAGGCCATGGGGGAAAAAAGCAGAATAGTCCACCGCACCTTCCGGGATCCTGAAGGTCCCAGCCAGGGAAAGAATGGCAATAATCACCGCTACCGGTACAGCTATGGCCAGGGGCAACCAGGACGGATCGCTTACCAGCTTGCCCAGGAAACGGGGACGTGCATAATGTGCATAGGTCTTCTGGCGGATGGCCGAGATTACATCTGCCGGTTTTACATCGCGCGGACAGGAAGTGCTGCAGTCGCCACACTGGTGACAGAGCCAGATGTCCACGTTCCCGATCAACTTATCTTTCAAACCCCAGCCCGACCAGATCATCTCCTTTCGGGGGAAAGGCCTTTCTTCAGGAGCCAGCGAACATACGGCAGAACAGGTTCCGCATTGCATACACTGGTTCAGCTGCGATCCGCTAAGGCGGCTCAGCTCCCTCTTAAATCCGATATCCGGTTTTATTTCCCTCACTAACTTACTTTCTATATACTCTTAAATGGATTGGGGCCAATCAGCTCCATCTCCTCCACATAGTCGTTTATGATCTCC
>JAYEOJ010000629.1:0-7655 GCA_034722835.1 Bacteroidota bacterium
TCATATAAAGTGCCGGATAGGTTCCGGACAACAGGCCAACGATAATAGCCAGGACAAGCAGACCCGGGACCACAAGAAAATTATCCAGATAGCGAAGACTGATCTCTTTGCCGGAGAAATTCTGAAATAATCCTATCAGGGATTCCACCAGGCCCATGGCCAGAATCAGGGACAGGATGCTGATGATGACTGCTTCGGTGAAAAACTGCTCCCTGAGTAGTCCCGGGCTTGCACCATTGGTCTTACGAATACCCACTTCCCTTGCGCGGATGGAAGAAGAGGCAGTGGTCAGGTTCATAAAATTGATGCAGGCCACCACCAGCACCAGAAGGGCCACTATTGTAAAGATACGGACATACGCAATGTTACCGTTAGGTTCAAATTCGCCGTTCAGATCCGATCCCAGATGGATCTCCCGAATATGCTGCAGGTAGTATTTCCAGTAATTTTCCTCATCTGCAAAGTCAAAATACTCTCCGTTAAACAGGTATTTGTTAATGAAATCGGGAAACTTGGCCTCAAGATCCTCCTGCGGGAAGCCGGGCTCCAACCTCATATAAGTCTCGAAATTATTGGCGAACCACTGATCACCATTATAGAACCCATCGGCTGACACCAGGGAAAGCAGCATATTGAAATGGAAATGTGCCTGTGCCGGGATATCTTCGTAAACACCGGTTACTGTAAGAGGAATGGTATCCCTGTATAGAAAGGTCTTTCCCATGGCAGGTTCATCCCCGAAGTACTTTTCAGCAGTACTCCTGTCCAGCAGTGCCTGTCCGGGTTCATTCAGATGTTTCCCCTGGGATCCTTCCACAAATTCCAGGGTAAATATCTCGGTAAATGAGGAATCAACCATGGCTGCATTTGGCTCATTAAAGATGCGGTCTCCGATCTTGAAGGTCTGCGACCTGTCAGCGATACGGGTAATGGCCCTGATTTCGGGGAATTCCTCGTACATGGCCGCAGGAAGTGGAGCCGGGGTCCAGGTTTGCCTGATCTCCGTATTGCCAAACTGGGCTTCCACACCTATGCGGTAGATGTCATCGTAATGCTCATTGAACTTATCGTAGTTAAGCTCGTAATTCACATAGAGCATAATCAGCACAAAGCAGGCAATCCCGATGGCCAGACCGGCGATGTTCAGTATGGAGATCAGGAGGTGTTTCCTGATGTGGCGAAAAGTAACCTTGAAATAGTGTTTTACCATGATAGGGTCTTTTTACATTCTTTTTGCAATTGATGTGCCATTTGCTTTATTATGCTTATTATGTGATACTTGCGTAATACATATCGCAGGAATATTCAATGAAAGTGCTCGTTTTTAAAGCATCTGCCTGTTCGCTATCATGGCAGTTTGGCCAGCTTACCGGAAATCCATACTTTCGTAAAACAAGAAATTGCAATGGATCATCCCAGGATATTGATTATCGATGACGATCATGATGTGCTGCTTACAGCTCGTATGTTTCTTGAACAGCTGGAATTTGATGTGACGGTGCTTTCCGATCCGGAAAAAAGTCTGGCTCAAATAAAGAAGGAGCACTTCGATGTGATCCTGCTGGATATGAATTTCCAGCGTGGAAAAACCGAGGGAACCGAAGGGATCAAATGGCTTGAAATTATCAGGGAACAGGACCCTCAGGTGGTGGTGATCCTGATGACCGCCTTTGGAGATGTGGAACTGGCAGTGAAAGGAATCCGGGCGGGGGCCTTTGATTTTATTCTCAAGCCCTGGCAAAATGCCAAATTACATGCTTCCATCCTTTCAGCACTGAAGCTAAAGGAGACCCGGCAGGAGAAGGAAAAATACAGGAATGTAGCCAGGGCGCTGGAAGCAGACGGGGACATGCCCTTTAATCAGATACTGGGAACATCAGATGTTGTTGAGAAGCTGAAGGAGAACATCCGGATCATTGCTCCAACAGATGCCTCCGTCCTGATTCTTGGAGAAAATGGTACCGGCAAGGAGATGGTAGCACGTGCCATTCACAGACTTTCGGAACGGGCCCGTGCTATCTTTATGGGTGTAGATATGGGAGCCATCCCCGAAACCCTGTTCGAATCGGAGCTTTTTGGACACCAGAAGGGATCTTTTACCGGCGCCATACAGGACAAACCCGGGAGGTTTGAACTGGCTGAAAAAGGCACGCTCTTCCTGGATGAGATTGGAAATTTACCGGTCACCATGCAGACCAAACTGCTTACCGTACTGGAACAAAGATCCATCCGGCGAATTGGGGCAAGCACCGGTATCCCCATCGATATCCGGCTGGTCTCAGCCACCAATCAGCCCATACACCAGATGGTCGAGAGCGGATCCTTCCGGCGTGATCTTCTCTACCGCTTAAATACCATTGAACTGGTTCTGCCTCCGCTCAGAGAGCGCCTGGATGATATTCCCTTGCTTGCCGAACATTTTCTGGATGAGGCAAACCGGAAATACGGGAAACCAGGACTTGAAATCAGTAAAAAAAGCATGAAGCAGCTGCAGCAATACCACTGGCCCGGGAATGTGCGTGAACTGCAGAACACCCTGGCCCGGGGAGTCATTATGGCGGAAGGTAAACAGGTCCGTTTTGATCAGCTGGGTGCTACTGTAGGAGGCTCCTCAACTCAGACCACTCTGAATATCGAGGAAAATGAGAAAACGCTGATCCAAAAAGCACTGATTACAAACCGGGGAAATGTTACCAGGGCCGCTGCCGACCTGGGGATTGACAGAAATGCCCTCTACAGGAGAATGAAGAAACATGGTATTCAATAAATACATGCTCCGGATCTCCATCCGGCTGATCCTGATTTTCATAGTCATGCTGGCCCTGACCCTTGTCATAGGCGAACAGGCCAGGTTGTTTTCTGTCGTGGGTGTCTCCCTGATCCTGGTGGCACTTATCACAGAACTCTTCCGCTCCATTGCCCGCACCAACCAGATTGTAGAATCCCTGCTGGAATCCATCCGCTATGGTGACTATAACAAAACGATCCGTGACAAAGCAGCAGGGCTGGGGTTCGAGGGACTTGCAGATTCGGCGCAGCAAATCATCCGCGCCATTGCTTCGGCAAGAATTGAGAAAGAGACACAGTACCAGTATCTGCAAACCATACTGGAGCATATCCATACGGCCGTACTAACCCTGGATGAACAGCATGAACCTGAATTGATCAATCCGCTTGCTCTAAACACCCTGGGACTGTACAATACACGTAAACCAGGCTGGGCCGAGATAAAGAAGAGTGCACCCCATTTCGCAGCTGCAGTGGATAAGATGGGCGAATCGGGCAGACAAATGATCCGGCTAAGCAATACCCCCACCGGAAAACAGCTGCTGGTGCTTTTGAATACGGTTAAAATAGGGGGAGCACCGATAAAAATTATCACCTTTCAGGACATCGAACCTGAGATTGAACAGAAAGAGATGGAGTCATGGCAAACCATCAGCCGGATTATGGCACATGAAATCATGAACAGCCTGACACCCCTCTCGTCTCTGACAGAAACGGGACTGATGCTGCTTGACAATAAGGGTACATCCAAAGACGTTTCCGAGCTTTCCCAGAAGACCATTGACAATCTTTATATGGCCCTCAAGACTATTTCTGACAGAAACCGAGCTTTGACCGAGTTCATCGGGAGCTACAGGCAGTTATCCAGGCTTCCATTGCCGGTTAAAGAAGAGGTGCAAATTACCTCCCTAATGGAGGAGTTAAAGGGCTTGTATGAGCCAACCTGCCATAGAAAAGGGATCACCTGTTCCATTCATCCCGGACCCGAGAAGCTGAAAATCATGGCCGATGATGCACAATTAAAACAGGTTTTGATTAATATGATTAAAAACGCCACCGAGGCCATGGATGGGGTAAAAGATCCGGAGATCAGAATTTCTGTAAAACGGGTTCTCCACCAACTTTCCATTGAGATCTATAACAGCGGACCGGCCATTCCTCCTGAAGTTCTGGAAAAGATCTTTGTTCCATTCTACTCCACCAAGCCCGAAGGTTCCGGTATCGGATTGAGCCTTTCCCGCCAGATCATCAGCAACCATGGCGGACAGATCACCGTGGAGTCTGAAGAGGGGAAAGGGACCACTTTTAAAGTTATCCTTCCTGTTGTTGAATGAGGTTTGCATATAGCTTACAATCTTCGTAATTTATATCCCCCATTTAAATCTAATCTCATGAGTAACGAAAAAATCGACTTTAACAAGATCTTAAAAGATTCCAGGGAAACACTTTTAAATCCTAAGGAATATTTTGCAAGCATGTCTCTCTCAGGGGGATTTGTCGAACCTCTTATCAAAGCGGCCATCTATGGAACACTTGCCGGTCTCTTCTCTCTCTTATGGAGTATTCTTGGATTCTCTGCCATGGGTATTGGAGCCTGGGGTGGCGCCCTGGGGATTATGTCCCTTATCTGGTCCATCATTGGTGCGATCATTGGGGTTTTTATAGGTGGAGTCGTTGTGCTTGTGATTTCGGCTATCTGCGGAGGCAATACCGACTTTGAAGCCAGCGTCAGGGTTTCAGCCTCCCTGATGGTGGTCTATCCCATCAGTGCCTGCCTGGCATTTTTCTATGCAATCAACTTTACCCTGGGCGGTGTGGCTGGTCTGGTAGTCAATCTATATGGTCTGTACCTGCTTTACGAGGCCATTATTAAGGCCCTGAAAGGCAAAGAGTCCTCCATGAAAATTGTACTCATTGTGCTGGCCGTAATTGTCATGTTGGGTTTCTTCCAGGGCAGAAGAGCATCCAATACATTCAGGGATTTCACTGAAATGTATGAAGATTAGCATGGATGGCTGAACCATCAGTTAAAACTCAAAACTTACTCCAGCCTGGAAATTTAAGGGATTTCCAGGGGTGAAATTGAGTTCGGTTACGGGCTGTATTTCATTATATAGCCTGGATTCGGTATCAAACTGGGCTTCGTTCCAGGTGGCATTAAACAGATTCTCAAGCTGGGTAAAAAAACGAAATCCTTTGAAGCGGTATGCCAGGACCAGGTCGACAATACCATATCCCAGAGCCACCACACTGTTATCTTCATTGGCCGGTCTGTCTGCAACATAACGATAGCGCGCCGAGCCCTCTATCCCCGAGGGGTGAAGAAAGTTAATTCCACCCTGGGAACTCAGCCGTGGAGCAAGAGGTATATAGTTGGCGTCCTCCGGTTCATTTATATACCTTCCATCTGAGAGATTCAGATCCAGGTCTGCCCAGATCCAATTTGCCAGCTGCAGGCGCAGCTCGGCATCCAGACCGATCCTGCGGGTTTCCCCGCTTATTTCAGTGCTGCCTTCATCACCCACATAGACAAGTTCTTCCTCCAGATGAAGATACCAGGCTGCCATGCTCAGCAGGATTCTCCTGCCTGGCATGATCCTGAGACCCAGTTCTGTTCCGGCGGCCCTGGGTAAGGTAGTAATGCCCGTCAATGTCGGATCCTGCTTGCTCGCGGACAAGATTACATCCCTTGCATCGTTAGAGTGAAAACCGGTTCCCCCGTTCAAATAGATATCCAGTTTTTTCAAGGGACTCAACACTATGTTCAGCTTTGGACTTAAGATGGCTGACTGGGCATAGCCTGAGGCATGTGGCAGTTCGTTTCCTGGGAAATTTTCGTATTGGAGATTGTCGGTCACATCAAATGTGAAATAATCTCCCCTTATCCCCAACTGAATTTTGAGCATCGGGCCAAATACCAGGTCCTCCTCCAGCCAGAAGGCCATGTTTTTTTCACTTACCTCATGATCGGTCATTGGAGACACCCTGTTACGATCCGGGCTTTTCCACAGGCTCAGGTCAATTTGATCGCCCCGGTAAGTGGCACCTATCCTGGTAAAGGTACGGATGTTCTCCAGGGCTTTGTAAAAGCTGTAACGCGCATTTATTCCATAGATACTGCGGTGATCGGTCTGCTCAATCATATCTCCGTTAAGCGTGTCATTGAGCCAGAAGGTAAAATTGGAATAGAGCCTGAAATCATAGCTGGACATGAAAGCCTGAATCTGGAAATCATGCTCATATCCCTCCATGAAATGGTAATCCACCGCGATGTTATATCTCCCTGTTACTCCCCCCTCCCGGGGATCTATGGATCCCCTGCGTGTTATCATTCCCTGATCCACCGCCCGCTGGGGTATCTGTCCTGAAGCGTCCCAGGCCGATGTGAAAGCCCCCATGATCAATCCCAATTCACTTTTTGGCGTAATATGGGTATGGAACTTGCCATAGAAATTGGCTCTTTGAAAGCCCTGTGGATTTTCGACAGCCCCGTTGGAATGGTAGTATTGACCGGCAATGTATGCACTTTGATGATCCCCGCCTGTAGGGATCTTTAACACGGTGGTGACTTTGGCCGTGCTGAACATTCCCCCTTCCATCTTAAGCAGATTATTCTCCGGATGATCGGTGGTGCTCAGGTTGACCGATCCAGCCGTGGCAAAATTTCCATAGCGGGCAAAATAGGGCCCTTTATTGACTTCCAGATCTTCAACAATTTCAGGAATAATAAAATGCAGATCTGCATAGCCCTGGCCATGTCCATGGCTAACCATATTTACAGGAAGACCATCCACGTGAATGGCCACATCCGTCCCGTGATCTGCGTCAAAGCCCCGCATGAAAATCTGTTCAGCCTTTCCTCCTCCCGCATGTTGCGCTATGACCAGTCCAGGTACAAGCTTAAGCAAGTCCTGGGCAGATTTTAGAGGTTTAATTTTCAGGTCAAAGTCCCTTATGGCTTTCGATGAGGCAGCGGATACCGGCCGCCTGGCCTCTATGGTAACAGCGGAAAGATCAATGCTCCCGGGTGCCAGCTCTAAATCAAACTTGATCGCCTTTCCTTCCTCAAAATCCATTACGACTTCCCGGGTATCATACCCAATAAAAGAAAAAATCAATGTCCGCCTGCCGGCAGGAATATCGTCCAGAAAGTAATGACCATGCAATCCGGTAATGGTCCCATGTCCTGAGCCTTCAAGTATAACATTTACTCCTTGCATACCAAGACTGGTGCCGGCAGAAGTAATACTCCCCCTCAGTGTGGCATGCTGCGCATGGGATTGAAAGACAAAGATGAATAAGAGAAAGAAGATTGGGGTGACTTTTTTCATCCTAAGTTATATTTAGTGTTACGTTTTAATATGATCGTGTTACCGATATATTAAAATTAAGAAATTCCATTAAATTTCTGGCACAGTGGGCATGGAATTAAATACGCGATATACTTAGAAACAGGATCAGGAACGGGAAACCTGGAGGCCGCTGCCGGAAATGCTGAAGTCCACGAACCTGGCCCGGGCATTGGGTGGATTTGATTCCAGGTTCTTCCTGGCTTTCAGGGCAGCTTCGGCCGATTTGGCAAACATCATCAGGTAACCACCCCCGCCTGCGCCAAGCAATTTATAACCCAGCAGGTAATCATCCACCCGTTTGGTTATGGCCCGAATCACTGGTGGATTGGTGCCCTCGTCCAGGCGCTGGTTCAGCATCCAGCTGATGGCCACCTTTTCTGCCAGTCCCTCATAATCGTTGCCCAAAATGGTATTGAAAGTCTCCCGGGCATGAACTTTCATTTCGCTGAAAATCTCCAGGTGACTGGATGAATTCAGGAACATGGCCTTCACAATCTCTCCCAGAATATCACGGGC
>JAYEOJ010000630.1:0-1783 GCA_034722835.1 Bacteroidota bacterium
TCCCGATTACGATGACTGGTCCACTCCAACTGCCAATGGTTATAAGGGTTTAAACGGGGATATTGTTATCTGGAATCCCATCCTGGAAAATGCCTTTGAACTCTCCTCCATGGGAATCCGGGTTGATAAAACAGCTCTGCTGAGACAACTGGATATCCAGGGAAAGTCGGAACGCAAAGATCTGTTGTTTCATAAAAGGTTGCTTGCGGGAGAATATCCTGAATCCATAGGTGGCGGGATCGGACAATCCCGGCTCTGCATGTATTTTCTCCGGAAAGCCCATATCGGGGAGGTCCAGGCCAGTCTGTGGCCCGGACAAATGCATGATCACTGCCGCAAATCCGGCATCCTCCTCATGTAAGAGAGATCCCCTCAGTTCGCTAAATCCTCATCCACATGTTCAAGCTCCGCCCGAATGGGGATGCCCTGGGGACACTGGGGCTCACAGAGTCCGCACTGTATACAGTTGGATGCCTTGGCGGTATCGCTTAATAAGCGCTGGTACCTGAACCTGGCTGCAGGATCCTGGAGCATATGGTGATCATTATATAAGGCAAAGTTACGGGGAATATTGACCCCCTCCGGACAGGGCATGCAGTAATTACAGGCCGTGCAATCCACCATTTTCTTGCCCCGGATGATTCCAACGGCCTTTTGCAGGGCATGCTCATCCTTTTCTGTCCATTCCATTTGAGCCAGATCACTGGCCAGTTGAAGATTTTCCTTCACATGATCGAGGAGCGACATTCCGCTTAATACCATCGTTACTTCGGGATGTCTCCACAACCACTGCAGGGCCCATCCCACTTCCGTTCTTTCCGGAGTTGCCTGCTTCAAGACTTCCCTGGCAGCCGGTGGAAGACCGTTTACCAGTGTCCCTCCCCTCAGGGGCTCCATAGCCACCACGGCCAATCCCTTTTCATCTGCATATATAAGGCCTTCTTTCCCGGCCTGGTACTCCTCATCCATATAGTTATACTGGATCTGGCAGAAGGTCCAGTCATAGGCATCCACAATCTCCTTAAAGAGTTCAGATTCATCGTGATAAGAGAATCCTGCATAGCGAATTTTTCCGGTCTCAATGGCCCTGTCCAGAAAATCAAGTACTCCAAACTGAAGCAATTTTTTCCAGTTCCCAGCATCCAGGGCATGCAGCAGGTAAAAATCGATGTAGGACGTATCGAGCCTTTCCAGTTGTTCATCCAGGAAGCGGTCCATATCTTCCCTTGATTCAACCAGCCAGGAGGGCAGTTTGGTGGCCAGGTATACCTTTTCCCGGTACCCGTTTTTCAATGCTTTGGCCAGAAAAGGCTCACTGGCCCCCCCTGCTGAGAAATCATAGCCATGATAGGGATAAGCCGTATCAAAGTAGTTGATCCCCTTATCAATGGCATACCGGACCATCTCCATAGCCTGAACTTCATCGATTCGGGAATTGTCTTTCTCCAGCACCGGAAAACGCATACATCCGAATCCAAGCGCTGAAACCTCCAGTCCTGTTTTACCAAATGGAATCTTTCTCATACCATCTGACTTATTTCAATCGATAGCTTACAAATGCCACATGCTCGCTATCGGGCGACCAGGAGGGCACATTGATGGTGCCCTGTCCGCCAAATAATTTTGCCATTACCCGTACCTCTTTTGTCTCCAGGTTCATAATCCGGAGCATTACATCCTTGTTGGGTGGATGGGAACCTGCGGGAACATCTGTTCCGAACGTGACATAGACGATCCATAAGCCATCCGGAGAGGGGTGTGCAAACCAGTCGTTGTATTTATC
>JAYEOJ010000631.1:0-1779 GCA_034722835.1 Bacteroidota bacterium
TAATAGATGAGGGAGAGATCGTGGAACGGGGGACACATAAAGAGCTGATCGGCAACAAAGAGGGCCTCTATAATAAGTTTCACTCCATGCAAATGTTTTAGCTAACCATGAAGATCAGCGGATTTACAATGGGCAAGAATGCCCTGAAGCTATACTACCCCATGCGGCAAGCGGTTGAATCGATTCTGCCCCTGGTGGATGAATTTGTGGTGGCCCTGGGCGATTCAGATGAGGATGATATTTCAAGGGCCGAAATAGCTGCCATTGGAAGTGACAAGATTCGCATTGTGAATACAACTTGGGATATAGATAAGTATCCCCGCGGTATGGAGCACGCACACCAGACCGATATTGCCATGAATCTCTGTTCCGGCGACTGGTTGTTTTACCTTCAATCTGATGAGGTGGTCCACGAAAGAGATCTGGAGACCATCAGGATGAGATGTGAAGAACTGCTGGATGACCAGGATGTGGAGGGGCTCCTGTTCCGTTACCGTCATTTCTGGGGAGATTATGAACATATGCAGGATGGCCATTGCTGGTATCGCAGAGAGATCCGGATTGTCAGGAACAAGCCTGAAATCCACTCATGGGAATCAGCTCAGTCCTTCCGGAAGATCCCTGATTTTGATGGTATAAATTTCAGGCAGCAGGCCGGTACTTATAAACTGCGCGTGGCAGAAGTGGATGCTGAGATTTTCCACTATGGCTGGGTTCGGCCGCCCAGGGTGATGCAAAATAAGATCAAGGCTTTCAACATCAATCACAAGGGTAGGGAAAGCGTGGAAAAACGGGAAGCCGCTCACCATTTCGATCGCATCTTTGATTATGGGAACCTCTCTAAATACACCCGCTACGAGGGAACCCATCCGGCTGTTATGAAAAACTGGATGGCAGATTTTGACTGGAAAGAAGATCTGCGGTTTTCCGGTCCGGTTCAGAGTCTGAATCTCTTCAAGGCCAAGCATGATAAACCCAGGTACCGTGTGATTACCTGGATCGAAAAAAACTTGCTGGGAGGTCGAAGACTGGGGGAATTCCGGAATTATATCCTGTTAAAGAAGTAGCCCGGGGAAGCGCCTTACTTACTGATCAGTTCACCTTCCTTGCTGTACCTTTTTTTGCCGGGCAGCTCTTCTCCTGCTTCAAAGCTTGTCTCCTCATATAATTCACCCGTTTCGTAGTAACGTTTGGTAACTCCGTTCTTCCGGTTCTGGTAAAAGGTGGTATGCTCGTAAATTTTTCCGCTTTTGAAGAACCAGATGGCTGGACCGTGTTTGCGACCATGCTCATAGGTGATCTTGGAATGGACCGTAACACCGTCCTCGTAGAAATTAACTTTTACCCCATGAACATAACCATCTTCGTCCACAGGATTGATGCTTGAGAGAGTTCCATCTTCACGCCTTTTTTTAACCAGCTGGGGGGTATCTTCTTCACTGGCATCTTCAGTGGGTTCCTTCCCCTGGTTACAGGCTGCGATTAGGATGGAGAGGCTTAAAACCGTTAGCAATCGAAGTATTTTATTCATGGAGGACCGGGGATTTGGTGGGTAAATATACCTGATTTTCATGGAATCGCAACAGAAGCTGTTCAATTGCATAATTCATTCATTGATCTCCATAATTGGTCCTCCTGTCAATAACTTGTTGTCAGGATAGGCATTCTCTGCTACTAATTTGATACTTTTATTGTTGGAATTCAACTTGTATTAATTTTTCCTGGGAATGGGAATCACATTTCATGAAGAGAATGGTGTAATTATTCGCCGCTTTAAGG
>JAYEOJ010000632.1:0-7635 GCA_034722835.1 Bacteroidota bacterium
GACCCTTAACCAGATCGCATTCTCCACACTTAATAGCTCTGATGCAGACCTGTCCCCCAACGGGATCAAGTTGTACAGCACCAGCACGCAGATTTTCAGCACAGATAACCTGATAGGAAGTCCAACCAATTTCAGTGGCGGAGTGGCCAGTTTTACAGCACTAAATCATAATCTGAATTCCGGGCACACCTATCTCTGGCTCACCTATGATGTGGCGCTGGATGCCACCCATAAGAACACATTGGATGCCAAAGTTCAGGCCAACCATATTGTCACCAGCAATGGCACCTATCCTGCCACCGAAGAATCTCCCGCAGGAGAAAGGGTCATATATCAATCACAGTATTACGACGATTTTGAAGGGAGTCTGAACTGGACTCTCACCGGGGAGTTCCAGGTGGCAAGCCCGGCAGGCAATGGAGGAAGTCCCGGGAATCCCAACCCTATAGGAGCACATAGCGGCACAAATGCACTTGGCACTGACCTGACTGGCCTGGGAGACAATGCCTATAATTATGAGCCCGAATTGACCGAATCCTCTGCCTACATGGCTACCTCGGAAACTTTTGATATGCTCTACTACAAGGATCTCAATCTTTTCTTCTGGCGTCATCTCAATATCGAGGTATGGGACCGTGCCTCCATAGAAATAAGCACCGACGCAGGAGCCACCTGGAATCCGGTTTGGGAAAGCAATGCATATATCAACGATTTTCAATGGACCCAGCAAAAGGTAGCCATTCCCATTCAATACTGGAGATCTGAACAAGTCAGAATCCGTTACAGCCTGGGCCCCACCGATGGTATGAACAATTATTCCGGGTGGAACATTGATGATATATTCCTCACCGGAGAGTTTATATCCAAAGATGTGGGAGTTTCTGAATGGATATACCCACAAAGTGGTAGCGGACATACATCCAGTGATTCGGTTACCGTCCTCATCAGGAACTACGGCGGCGCCGCTGTAACCGATCCGGTACCCGTAGCCTACTCCTTCAACGGTGGAAGCACCTGGACCATAAACCAGATGGATACAGATATTCCGGTGGACGGATCGGTGGAATTCACCTTTCCTACCCGTGCAGACCTTAGTGAGCCGGGATTCAGACCCGATGTTATTGCGAGGACAATGCTGCCCGGAGACCAGTACCCCGGAAATGACCAGGTCACTACCGAAATCTACATTGTTCCTACTTACATCCCCCATTACGAGGAGGATTTTGAGGAAAACGATGGTTACTGGCGCTCCAGTGGGGCCGACCTCTGGGAATACGGGACACCAGCAGGAAGCACAATTGATGGCTCTGCTTCGGGGAGTCATAGCTGGATCACCGGGCTTTCCTCCACTTATGGGGAAATGATCTCAGATGCAAACCAGGTCATTTTTGAAGATGGCTTCGAAACAGATTTAGGATGGAGTTTCACAGGTGAATTCGAGCGGGAAATTCCCGATGGCGTACACCTGCCCTGGTATGCCAGTTATGGATATTTCTGCGCGGGTATTGACCTGGGTGTTACAGGCGACGGGGCCAATCCCTGGCAATATGAGAACGGCATTACTGCCGGCACCGCCTATACGGCCACCTCTCCTCCTCTGGACGTATCGGATTACAGCAACCTGGAACTCAGTTTTTTCAGCTGGATCACTGTTCAGTCCGGCGATTCCATCCGGCTGGAGATCAGTCCGGACGGCCTCACCTGGCACACCATCTGGCAAAATGATGGGGTAGAGATACTGGATACATGGTACCAGGAAGTTCTTTATGCCATTCCCGATGAACTCACCTTCACCAATGAGATGAGGATCCGGTATTCCCTCTATTACTCTTCCCCCTCTGGCGAGGTGGCCCAGGGATGGAGCATTGATAATGTACTGTTAACCGGCAATCTGGTTTCCGACGAACCGGGCTACCTCTCCTCCCCCAGTATCGACCTTACCGGCCTCCAGAATCCAATGATCACTGCAAATCTCTGGATAGAAACAGAATCTGGCACCGATGGAGCCAACCTGCAGTATTCGCTTGACGACGGGGTGAACTGGACAACCATTACAAATATATCAGGCAACGATGCCTACTGGAACTGGTATACAGGCCAGCCGGTTAGTGCCCTGGTGAACAGCGGCTGGAGCGGACACAGCGGCCAGTGGGTCCCTGTAAAACATATGCTCCCGGCTTTTCTTACAGGCGAGAGCAATGTACAATTCCGCTTTATCTTTGCTGCCAATAAAGCTGATAATCAGTACGACGGAATCGCCCTGGATGATGTTTCCATCATGGAGGCACCTCCTGATATCGACCTTGTGGACATCATTGATCCTGTCAGTGCATGCGAACTTAGCAGCTATCAGACTTTCACGCTGCAAATGAGAAATTCAGGCCTATCTGCCCTGCAAGCAGGAGATACCATCCAGCTTGGTTATGTGATAGACCGGTCGGGAGACATCCAGACAGCAGAGGAGACCTTTGTACTACCAGCTGCATGGCCCGTGGGCTCCACGGTGAGTTATGCCATGTCTTCCAGCTTTGACCTCAGCCACAGTGGCGAGTATGAGGTCACCGCCTATTGTATAAGCTCAGATCCGCATTTTTACGATCCGGTCTCCAACGACACCGTGGTTCAAATAATTACTGTAAGTAAACCTCATGTGGATCTTGGTGAGGACATTTCTACTTCCATGCCTGATACAGTGCTGCTCAGTGCTTATTCAGGTGTTCCCGGACAGACCTATCGGTGGCAGGACCTGTCCACTGATTCAGTTTTCCATGTCTCAACGGAAGGGATCTATTATGTAGATGTTGATAATGGTTCCTGCGTGGCTTCTGATACCGTAAGCGTTCTTCAATTGGTGGTTGACCTGGGCGTGAGTGCCTACCTTGGGCCTCCATCTGCCTGTGAGCATGGAAATTCCGAAATTCTTGAAGTAAGCATAGAAAACCTGGGGACAGATACGCTACTGGCTGGGGATTCCATTTTTATCGCTGTAGAAATAAACTCCAGCATGCAAATCGAAGACACCCTGGTACTTGGCCAGCGGTTCTTCCCCCATGAAAGCCTGGACCATACCTATTCGGGAAGCTTTGACTTTTCAGCACCGGGGGACTATCAAATGAAATTGTATACCCGGACGGAACATGATGCAGAGCCTTTGAATGATACCCTCTACCACACCCTCCAGGTTTTTGGATACCCGGATGCTTATCTTGGCAGGGATACTGTGGTATATGCTGCTGACTTTCTTCTTGCCCCGGCTTCTGGATATGCCGAATACCTGTGGCAGGACGCATCAACCGGGGAGACTTTCCTGGTGGAGCAGCCCGGACTGGGAATGTATTATGTAAGCATCAACGACATCAACCAGTGTACCAGTCAGGACACCATACTTGTCACCCTGAATGTCCCGGATGTGGAACTTGAGGAATTGCTTTCTCCTGCCACATCCTGCGAATTATCTTCTTCCATTACCGTCTCGGCACGGATTAGAAATGCAGGGAACCAGGTTATTTCCTTGGGCGAAACCCTGAATATAAGCTACCAGATTGACGGTGGCACCATTGTTACAGAGCCTCTGGTCCTATCCGCAGACTTCCTTCCGGGCCACAGCCTTGACTTTACCTTCTCGAGTTCTGAGAGTGTGGTAACTGGAAACTGGTATGACTTTACTGTGTTTGTGGACTACAGTGAGGATGTGATGCAAGGAAATGATACCATTAGCACTTCCGTTGGAGTTTTTGAGACTCCTGCCCTCGACCTGGGAGACTCCTACCAGGTAATCATGGGCTTTGAATACACACTCGATGCAGGTCCTGGATTCCTGTCCTACGAATGGCAGGATGGTAGTACGGAGCAAACCTTTACCATTACTGAGCCGGGTATTGGCAACTACAACGTCACAGTCACAGATGCGAACGCATGTACCGCCTATGATGAAGTGGAACTTATGCTGGCCACTCCTGACATCGGTATACTGGAAATTACTCACCCGCTTACTACCTGTCACCTTGAAGATGCTGAACATATCGTGGCGGCCATCCAGAATTTTGGGAACTGGGATATTGAAAGCTCCGCCAGCATTACCATATCTTTCTCGGTAGACGGATCCAACGTGGTGACCGAGGATGTGGTCCTGGAAGAGACATTTGAACATGGAAGCATCATTTACCATACCTTTAGCGAGGCCTTTGATTTCAGCGAACCGGGAACCTATAATATCCTGGTCTATACCTCCTATGGTCCTGACCTGATTGAGTCCAACAACCTGGCTCTGATCAGCATAGATCACTTTGGGAGCCCCATTGTTGATATTGGAAATGGTTCAGATACCATACTGACCTATGAAACCATTAGCTTAGAAGCCACTCCAGGCTATCCATCCTACCTGTGGCAGGACGGGAGTACCGGGACCAGTTTCACCATTGACTCTCCCTCAGCAGCCTGGTATAAGGTAATCATTACAGGTGACAATGGATGTGAAACACACGATAGCGTTTATGTGGTCTATGATTATCCCGATCTGGCCATTTCCAGCCTGGTATCACCTGTTTCGTCCTGCAGTCAGCCCGGACTCTCTACCATATCTATCGAGATTTCCAATCTGGGCTATTACAGAATCTCCATAGAAGATACCCTGACCATCAGCTACACGGTTGATGGTGGGGCACCGCTTAGCGAGCAGGTCTTCCTGCAAAGCGATCTGATTGCCGGTCAATCCACCAACTTGACCTTTTCCGGGGAATACGATTTTTCTCAACCTGGTACTTATAGTATTCAAACTGACCTTGTTTACACTCCAGACCAGGACTTATCCAATAACACGCTTACCACAGATGTTGAGAGCTGGGATGCACCGGTGGTGGATATAGGTAGCGGTCAGGATACACTTCTTACAGACTTTCCCATGATCCTGGATGCCGGAAGTGGCTTTTCTTCCTACCTCTGGCAGGATCTTTCTACCAGCCAAACATATTCTGTATCTGATGAGGGTTTGTACTGGGTCACTGTAAGCGATTTCCATGGATGTACGGGCTCTGATACAGTTTATGTGACTACCCAAACTGCGTCCAGGCCGGAAGAGGCTCTGGGATTAGTCAATATTTATCCCAACCCGGTGAAGGAGATTCTACATGTGGAACTTGAGATGCCTGTTACAAGGGAAGTGCTTATTGAATTGTATTCCATGTCAAATGTACTGGTATACAAAGGTGAAATCAAACAGGCCAATGTAACTGAGGCACATATTGATGTTCAGGGCATGGCTCCAGGTGTTTATGCACTTAAAATTACTGCGGATCAGAGACCTCATAACTTCCTGGTGGTGGTGGAATAATAGGTCATATTAAAGAGGGCCTTCTCAATTATCCTGACATTTCGAGAGGGCCCTCTTTTTTCATTCTCCACCTGGGTGGCGGTATAGTCTGTTTTTCTAACGGGTCCAGGTCGTCGTAATCGTATAGGTGTTCATCTGCGCATCCACAAAGGTCTCCAGATAACTGAGTTTATCCTTTGATAGCGTTTCTATATTGGCAGTAGAGGTAGCTTCATCATCAGGATCAATAATCAACTGGTCCTCGCCAACTAACTGCCATTCGCCTGTAGTGGGATCCTCAACAAGAGGAGAGGTCATGATATAGCTTCCGCCCTCCTGGAACTCCATGGTTGCATCGGTCAACAGGGCTTTCCCCAGGGCAATAAGGTTGATTATATTTTCGTCCTCGCTATCGGTAGTCAGATTTTGAAAGGTCCATATTCCATCTGTAAGAAGAACCGAATTTTCTTTTTCACAAGCAGTCAGGATTAACATAACTAATAATGACAAGGCAATTCCTTTAATAGTATTTCTCATGGCTTCAAGTTTTGTTAAAGTACAGCTGCGTATACGCAATGCTTCAACAGAAGGTTCAGAAATATGTTTCCGGATAAAAAATGAGAATCAGTGGATATCTGCTATCACTGAATACTGTGTCCTGGATCTGAGAGTGATCAGTGCCGTTTCCGATACTTCAGTCAGTCGTTTCATATCCTTTATTCATACCTCAAGGCCTCCACCGGGTTGATCCGTGAAGCTTTAATAGAGTGGATGGAGACAGTTAAAAGTACTACAATGGTGGCAATCAGGAAAGCAATAACAAAAACCCACCATCCAATCTCCACACGGTAAGGGAAGTTGTTGAGCCATTTTCCTATAAAGTAGATGGTTACTGGAATAGAGAGCAGCTCTGCAATCAAAACCATCAGGAAATTGCTTCGCAGGAAAGAGTACACAATGGCTTGCTCCGAACTTCCGAAAACCTTCCTAATTCCTATCTCGTGTGTTCTGGACCGGGCCACGAACAGGGTAAGTCCGAACAATCCAAAGGCAGCAATCAATAAGGTGAAAAGCGCCGCAATGGAGAGAATGGATCCCAGGTTTTTTTCCACAGCATAGGCTTCTTCAAATAGCTCTTCGATGGTCACGGAGCTAAAGGGCCGGTCCGGTTCCACCTTGAGCCACTCAGCTTCCAGTTTTGGGATCAGGTCCACCAGCGTGCCGGAACGATAATGAATCAGTATAGAATGCAGGTACTTATCTGTTATGCTTATTACCAGGGGTGGGATCTCAGTATGAATGGAATGGAGATTGAAGTCTTTGACCACACCGATAATCGCAGTGGAATCATATAAAAACTGGCCCAGGGGTTCATCGATGCCCAGATCCCGAACAGCTGTTTCATTGAGGATCACTGAATTTCTCAGATCGCTTCCGTATTCGGTGGAGAAGGTTCGCCCCTTCAGAAGCGTAAATCCCATGGTTTCTATAAAGCCATAATCAACTGAAAATCCTTCCACCTTTACCTTCACACCTTCATCCTTAAAATGCTCCAGCATAAAGACGCCCCAGCCGTTCTTAGGCAGTCCATATATTGCACCAGCTGCGTGCGTCACTTCCGGAATGGACCGGATTCCATCCAGAAAGGCTTGGTAGCTCTGGAAATCTCTGCCCAACTCTATCTGGAGGATATTATTGTTGTGATAACCCGGGTCTTTGTTCAGGGCAAATTGATACTGGGACCGAATCAATAGCGTTCCTGCAACAAAGGAGCAGAAGATTACCAGCTGAAGAACGATCAGTGAAGAACGGAATATCTTTCTTTTTCTTCCAAAACTCACCTTCTGCTTGAGCACGTCCAGTACTTTCATCCTGGACAGATAGGTAGAGGCATAGAGCCCGGAAACAATCCCGATAAGTAAGGTCAGCAAGAGATAAAATAAGATGTAGATAAGCACATTGGACCGGATCACTTCCAGAGAGGTCTGAAATAGTTTCTCAGCTGCAGGTTTGAACAGCCACATGAAACACAGAGCCACAGGCAATACCAGAAGCGACAACATGATGGATTCACTCAAAACCTGATTCCGGATCCGTGCCACGCTGGCACCGGCCGTTTTTCGGATCCCTATCTCTTTGGCTCTGCCGGTGGACACCGCAATGGAAAGAATAATGTAGTTAATGGCAGCTATCAGCAGGATCAACAAGGCTACGGTTGAAAATAGCCGGATATTCTTAATGTTCCCCATACGTCCTGAATTGGCAATATCTGCCGATCTGAGATATACATCGGACAGGTTCTGAAGAGAATAATGGCAATATGGATC
>JAYEOJ010000633.1:0-1778 GCA_034722835.1 Bacteroidota bacterium
CACGATCTGGAGGCTTACTTCGCCCGATTCGATACGTACATAGAAAGGTCCTCCTCCCGGTTCTCCTTCGTTCCGGACCATCCCACAAACCCTGATGGGCCTGTTCATGGTGGAATTAAGCCACTTTTTCAACTGGTTTACATCCCAGCTTTCCAGCATTTCAGGAATGGCAATTCCCAGTCTGTCGTGCAGATAGCTCACCATGCTGTCGAGGCGGGTTTTCTGCAGTTTATCCTCCCCGTTCAACTGGCTCAGATAGTAAAAGATCTTGGAGCGCACCTCCAGCAATACCCCGCCCAGCACCTGTTTCTGATTTACTCTCAGATTTTTCAGGCGATCCGGAGCCACATTATCAATATTACTGACAAAGACGATATCTCCGTCCAGGGCATCCAGATTCCGGATCAGTGCCCCATGTCCGCCCGGCCTGAACAACAGGCCTCCATCGGCCGTTCGAAAGGGCTCATTGTTCAGATCCACGGCGATAGTATCGGTCTCGGGTTTCTGAAAGGAGAAAGAGAGATCAATGCTCATCCCGGTCTCCCGCTCTATCCTTGGCAGAATCCTGGCTGCCTCGATCTGGAACCCATCCAGGTGATCGGGCGATACGGTCAGGTGCATTCGTACCATTCCGTCCCGGTTGCCACAATACTTAACAGCTTCCCGTACATGTTCCTCAAAGGCTGTTCTGCGATCCCTTTCATCGTACTTATGGAACTTCAGGAGTCCCTTGGGCCTGTTCCCATAGCCAAGCCCCTCGTCGTCAAGCAATAGACTCAGGATCCCCTCAGGATTTTCCTTATCCGGGGTATCCAGGTCCTCGAAAAAGGGATATTTCTCCAGCTTCTTAAAGAATTTCCGGATCTCTTTGTTGTCCTCCACCCATTGCCATTGTTCCTTCCTGCCTTTTCCCTCCAGTTCATCCATAGCTCCGAAAAGCGATTTGAACATACGGGAGGCCGCTCCCGAGGCCGGGATAAAGCGGATGATTCTGAAATCAGGGGCATTATCCAGGTAAACATCTTTGAAATGTTGTTGATCTCCTTCACTCAGCAACATGATGCCCTTGCCGGGCGTAGCAGGCATGGTAATATCGGCCGGGGGAAAGCCCTGCTGGAAATGTTTGATCTGGTGGTTGATATCATCAATGCTGATCCCTTTGCCACGGATCTGCTGAAGGTCTTTCTGTGTTAACATATGAAGAGGGTTTAATCTATAACAAAGACGAAGATCAAATGTTTTACATGCGTATCCCCTGCCTGCCTGCTTTCAGGGCATTGATATTAAGGGCAACCACCTCCTCGCCTTTTCTTCCGAAGAGGGTGTTCAGAGCCCCTTCCAGCCGCTCCTGGGCAATCTCCAGGTATTCCGATGCCGCTCCAAGCATGACTATATTGGACACCTTCTGGGAGCCCAGCTCCCGGGCGATGGACCAGGCATCAATAATCAGATGATTCTCGATTTTTCTGATTTCTTCAAAAATCTCATTTTCAACCGGATAATCATCGATATTCACAAAGGACTTGTTGCTGGTCACCACCCAGCCATCTTTGGCCAGAAAGGGAAGATAGCGCAGTGCTTCCATGGGCTCCACCGAAAGGATCATGTCGCAGCTTCCCTCCGGGATCAGGTCCGAAGCAATGGGAGCATCAGAAATCCGCAGGTGAGACTGAACAGCTCCTCCGCGCTGACTCATGCCATGTACCTCTGCCTGCTTCAGGTAGAGTCCCGATTCAACCGCTGCCATTCCGATCACCGCAGCAATGGAGAGGATTCCC
>JAYEOJ010000634.1:0-7615 GCA_034722835.1 Bacteroidota bacterium
ATTGATGTGGCCTCAAACGGAAAACAGGCCCTTGAAATGTTCGGGTCCAAGCAATACGACATGATCCTGATGGATATCATGATGCCCATTATGGATGGGATCATGGCTACCCAGAAGATTCGTGAAATTGAGTCCACCACCAACGGCCATGTCCCCATTGTAGCTGTTACAGCCAATGCACTTGCGGGTGACAGGGAAAACTGCCTGGCAGCAGGAGTGGATGATTATATTGCCAAACCATTTACCACGGAAATGCTTGTCAGAAAGATGAAAAACTGGCTGGCCTGATTCCGAGAATGGTCTGGTCATCAATCTGATCTTCCTGCTTACCCATCCACTCATCCATATTCTCTTCCAGCTTTCTTAGCTGATTATCCATGGAAAGCTGGTGTATGGACATCAGCAGGTGCCTGAAACGGCGATACTTGAATTTTTTACCCTCCGGGCCTCCAAACTGGTCGGCATAGCCATCGGTAAACATATAGAGCATATCATTGTCCTTGATATTTATTGACTGGTTTTTGAATTTCCCCCGCTGAAGTCCGTAATCCGGACCCACAATAATGCGGTCACCTTTAATCTCGAGTATTTCATGATCCCGGGCTATATAAAGCGAATTAAATGCTCCTGCATAATCCAGCCGGCGAGTTTTGTAGTCGTATGCACAGATGGCAAGGTCAATCCCATCTTTCAGCGAAATCTCATCGGTATTTCCCAGAACAATATCGAACTGCCTGTTCATTTCATTCAGAATGCCTGCCGGGTCATATATCCCTTTACCGATAGTAATCTGTCTGAAGAATTCAAGCCCCAGGAGCGACATAAAGGCACCGGGAACACCATGGCCCGTACAATCGGCCACCGAAAAAAGCACCTTCCCGTTGATCCTCCTGGCCCAATTAAAATCACCGCTAACAATCTCCTTGGGACGATGATAAATAAAGGATTCCTGGAAAAGGGTCCTGAGCTGCTTTGGGGTAAGAAACATGGCTTTCTGGATCCGCAATGCATAGGTTAGACTCTGTTCCAGGCTCCTGGTGCGGTCGCGAAGCTGGTTTCGATGATGCAGTACTACACGGGACTCCTTCTCCTGTTCCTTCATCCTCAGGAAATCGCTCCGGTATTGACGTGTCCTTCTTTTGAACAGCACCACATTTGCCAGGATAGTCAAAAGTAAAAAACCGGCAATCAGAATGATGAACTGGTTATAACTACTCCATATGGCTACGGGGATCCATTCCATTCTAACTTTGACAAACGGGTGATTTCTTGTGGCTAACGGTGCAAATATAAAGGTTAATGCCTATTTTTTAACATAAAAGGACTAAAATAACACACTGGAAAGAGAAAGGCCGCCATTTTCAGGCAGCCTCTTCTATGTGTACTTGTAAAGTGAGTCTACAGGGGGTTTAGCCCTTCTTGCAATCTTTAGGATTCTTTTCGGACTTTTCCTCTTTGGCTTTCATGGCTATCTTCTCAAGCATACCGGTAGTCACCGACTTGGGTCGTTCCAGCGGATAACCCAGGGCGCGGTCCCAGATCAGGTTCGCCGTAATACCTATGGAGCGGCCAATACCAAAGAGCACGGTGTAGAATTCGTATTCCGTGATGCCATAGTGCCAGTGGATAATTCCCGATTGTGCGTCCACGTTGGGCCATGGGTTCTTGGCCTTACCCTGCTCCGTGAGGATGGGCGGAACTACTTTGTAGAGCATATCGGTGTACTGGAACAGAAGGTCATCCTTCATGTGGGATTGGCAGAATTCACGCTGCAGGGTATAACGCGGATCGGTCTTGCGAAGAACCGCGTGACCAAAACCAGGTATCACCTGTCCCGAGTTCAGGGTGTCCCAGACAAACTGTTTCATCTCATCCTCACTGGGAATCTGGCCATCCATCTTCTCCACCAGATCCTGCAGCCACCTCAGCACTTCCTGGTTTGCCAGTCCGTGAAGTGGACCTGCCAAACCATTAATCATGGCTGAAATAGACAGGTAAATATCCGATAACGAACTCCCCACCAGGTGACCTGTATGAGCACTGACGTTTCCACTCTCGTGATCGGCATGAATGATAAAGTTCAGCCTGGATACATCGTCATAAGGCTTGGGAATACCCATCATATGTGCAAAATTGGCACCCATATCCAGATTGGGATTGGATTGAATCCGGTTGCCATCCCGATATAATTTGGCATAGATGTAGGAAGCCACCTCCGGCAATTTGGCCAGCAGGTTCAGGGAATCCTCATAGGTGGGATCCCAGTAGTCCATCTTGCTGATCCCTCCCTGGTACTTCTTGGCAAAGAAAGACTCCCGCTGCATGGTCAGGATCGCGGCTGAGAATATGGCCATGGGTGGAGAGAAAGAAGGGAAGGCATCAATTACTTCGTAAACATAACGGGGAAGGATCCGGCGCTTCCGGAATTCATCCGCTAAATCAGCTACCTCACTGTCGGTAGGGATATCCCCAGTTAGCAAGAGAGAGTAAAGTCCTTCTACATAGGGCATCTCCCCTCCGGGTGGCTTCGGTAGTTTTGTAAATACCTCCGGTAGTGTATATCCCCGGTACCTGATTCCTTCCTGAGGGTCGAGATAGGAAATGTCGGTAACCAGACTTTTCAATCCCCGCATGCCACCAATGGCCTGAGCAATGGTGACCTGATCAATTACCACATCGCAATAATCCTTGACTAATTTTTTGGTTCTGGGTCTTTGCTCTTCGATCTTCTGAAAGAGCCGTTCTTTTAAGCTTGACATATCATTTAGGTTTTGTTGAGTTAATAAAATATAGGGCTATACAATATAACATAAAAATGAAGATGTTTCAATAGGGAAGATTGTTATATGTTTCACAATGAGCCCCATGAGAAAGGGGTTGTCCCGTTAAGGACAACCCCTATAATAAATTCAATACCTCGCGTATCTTAGTACCCGTAGATAGCGGTAGTGCCCAGCTCCTCTTCAATGCGGAGCAGCTGGTTGTACTTGGCAATCCTGTCAGAACGGCTCAGTGAACCGGTCTTGATCTGACCAGAGTTGGTAGCCACAGCAATATCAGCGATGGTGGCATCTTCGGTTTCACCTGAACGGTGTGAAATTACGGAGGTGTATCCGGCCCTGTGTGCCATCTCAACGCAATTCAAAGTTTCAGTCAATGTTCCAATCTGATTCACCTTAATCAGGATGGAGTTGGCACAATCCATTTCAATTCCTTTAGCAAGGTACTCTACGTTGGTTACAAACACGTCGTCACCTACCAGCTGGCACTTATCACCAATCAGTTTGTTCTGAACAACCCAGCCATCCCAGTCAGCTTCGTCCATGCCATCTTCAATGGAATCGATGGGATACTTGCTGATCAACTCGGCCAGATAAGCAGCCTGTTCCTCGGAGCTACGCTTGGCTCCACCTTCACCTTCGAACATGGCATAGTTGTAAACACCATTCTCGTAGAACTCAGAAGCAGCACAGTCCAGTGCAATGGTAATATCTTTTCCCGGCTTGTAACCTGCAGCGTCAACAGCTTTGAGGATGCTATCAAGGGCATCTTCGGTTCCATCCAGTTCAGGTGCAAATCCACCCTCATCCCCTACTGAAGTGCTTAATCCTCTGTCTTTCAGGACTTTTTTAAGAGCATGGAACACCTCGGCGCCCATTCTCAGTCCCTCTTTAAAGCTACTGGCTCCGATGGGACGGATCATGAATTCCTGGAATGCAATGGGAGCATCGGAGTGCGATCCGCCATTGATAATATTCATCATGGGAATGGGCAGATGCTTGGCATTGGTACCACCAATATAGCGATAGAGAGGCATTTCACAGTACATAGCTGCCGCCTTGGCGACTGCAAGACTTACACCCAGCATGGCATTGGCGCCCAGTTTGCTCTTGGTCTTGGTTCCGTCCAGATCAATCATTTTCTGATCGATGGCAACCTGCTCCAGGGAATCCATTCCGATCAGCTCTTTGGCAATAATCTTATTTACATTATCAACAGCTGTCTGAACTCCTTTACCCAGGTAACGGCTTTTGTCGCCATCCCTCAGCTCTAAAGCTTCATTTTCACCTGTGGATGCTCCGGAAGGAACTCCCGCGCGGCCTACAAATCCGCTGGCAAGGGTTACTTCTACTTCAACGGTGGGGTTACCGCGTGAGTCAAGAATCTCGCGTGCATGAATATCAACTATTTGTCCCATGATAAATTAATTTTTTATTGGTTTTAATTATGTCAAAAAAAAGGGATAAAGTATAAAGCTACTCTATCCCCGTTATTCTTAAGAAGATGTCACGTTAATTTTATGTTTCTTTTTTGTCATCATCTTTGGCAGGCTCTTCTTCCTTTGATTCCTCTTCAGCAGGGGCCTCAGCCTTTGGCTCTTCTGCCACAGGTTCTTCAGCAGGTGCCTCCTCAACAACTTCCTCAGCAACAACCTCTTCAGCAGGTGCCTCCTCAACAATTTCCTCAGCAACAACCTCCTCTGCAACCTCTTCAGCTACAGCTTTATCAGTTACTTCCTCTGCCACTTCTTCAGCTACAGCTGCTTCGCCTGCAGTTGTCTCTTCAACCTTCTTCTTTCCTCCACCACGACGACGACGGCTTGATGACTTCTTGCTTGCTGCTTTTTCGGCCAGCAGGTTCTCGTTAAAGTCCACCAGTTCGATCAGGCACATATCAGCATTGTCACCCAGGCGGTTCCCCAGGCGAATGATCCTGGTATATCCACCGGGACGGTCAGCCACTTTTGCTGATACCTCACGGAACAGCTCTGTTACAGCTTCTTTATCCTGCAGATAACTGAATACCACCCTGCGGGAGTGGGTTGTGTCGTCTTTGCTTCGGGTGATCAAAGGTTCTACATACCGCTTGAGCGCCTTGGCTTTGGCGGTTGTAGTTTCGATCCGCTTGTGCATAATCAGCGAACTTGCCATATTGGACAACATGGCCTTCCGGTGTGCACTCGTCCTCGATAAGTGATTAAAACTCTTCTTATGTCTCATTGCAATTACTCCTTGTCCAGTTTGTATTTACTTGTATCCATGCCAAAGGTCAGGTTCATGTTCACCAGGAGCTCTTCCAGCTCGGTGAGGGACTTCTTACCGAAGTTCCTGAATTTCAGCAGATCGTTCTTGTTGAATTTCACCAGGTCGCCCAGTGTATCAACCTCGGCAGCCTTCAGGCAATTGAGTGCCCTAACAGAAAGATCCAGGTCCACCAGCTTGGCTTTCAGCAGCTGACGCATATGCAGCACCTCTTCATCAAACTCCTCGTTGGCGAATTTCTCATCGGTATCGAGTGTGATCTTCTCATCGGAGAAGAGCATAAAGTGGTAGATAAGAATCTTGGCTGCCTCCTTCAGTGCCTCCTTGGGATGAATGGAACCATCGGTTTCGATCTCAAGAATCAACTTCTCGTAGTCGGTTTTCTGCTCAACACGATAGTTCTCAATATCAAACCTCACATTCTTAATGGGCGTAAAGATGGAATCCACAGCGATCAGTCCAAACTCAGCTTCAGCTGACTTGTTTTCGTCGGCTGGAACATATCCGCGTCCCTTGCTGACAGAAACTTCCATCTGCAGCTTCACATCCTTCTCCATGTGGCAGATGACCAGCTCGGGATTCAGCACTTTAAATCCGCTGAGAAAACGTTGCAGGTCTCCAGCCTTGAACTCTTCCTGACCGGTGTTGGTAACGATGACTTTCTCATCGTTTACATCTTCGATTTGTTTTTTGAAGCGTACCTGCTTCAGATTCAGAATAATTTCTGTAAGATCTTCTATCACACCAGTAATGGTGGAAAATTCATGCTCAACTCCATCGATCTTGATATTGGTAATGGCATACCCCTCCAGGGAGGAAAGCAGGATGCGCCTCAGGGCGTTTCCTACGGTAATACCATAGCCGGGCTCGAGTGGTCTGAACTCAAATTTACCATACCTGTCATCTGCTTCAAGCATGATGACCTTATCTGGTTTTTGAAAAGCTAAAATGGCCATAATAGGAATGTGATTATGTTATTTTGAATAAAGTTCAACGATGAGCTGCTCCTTAATGTTCTCGGGGATATCCTCCCGTTCAGGACGGTTCAGAAATTTACCGGTCATGGAAGCCTCATCAAATTCAAGCCATGATGAAGACCCGTACCTGGCAGTGGTAAGTGAATCTGTAATCACCTCAAGTGATTTTGAACGCTCCCTCACACCAATGGTCTCCCCTGGCTTCAGTGTGTAAGAAGGAATATTGACGATCTCACCATTTACAGTGATATGCCTGTGTGTAACAAGCTGACGGGCACCTGCACGTGTGGGAGACAGACCCAGTCTGTAAACCACGTTGTCGAGCCTCGACTCCAGCAACTGAAGGAGTACCTCACCGGTCACACCCTTACTCCTGGAAGCCTTGTCAAACATATTCCTGAACTGCTTCTCCAACACACCATAGGTATATTTGGCCTTCTGCTTCTCTTTCAACTGAATACCATATTCAGAAGCTTTGCGTCTGCGTTTATTGTTCCCGTGCATTCCCGGGGGATAGTTCTTCTTTTCAAAAGACTTGTCGGTCCCGAAAATGGGATCTGAAAATTTACGAGCAATTTTGGTTCTTGGACCTCTGTATCTTGCCATTTATTTATCTAATTAATTGTTTATAATCCTCTTCAGCTTGGTCATCACCTTAAGGCTGAATTATACCCTCCGCCTCTTGGCAGGACGGCAGCCGTTATGCGGCAGCGGTGTCACATCCACAATCTCCATGACTTCGATTCCCGAAGCATGAATGTTACGGATAGCACTTTCCCTTCCCGATCCGGGTCCCTTTACAAATACTTTTACCTTTCTCAGGCCCAGGTCATAAGCAACCTTGGCACAGTTCTGTGCTGCCATCTGAGCAGCATAGGGTGTATTCTTCTTGGAACCCCTGAAACCCATTTTACCGGATGAGGCCCAGGAGATTACCTGGCCCTGGTTGTTGGTCAGGGAGATGATAATATTATTAAAGGAGGCGTGAATATGCGCCTGCCCTGTAGGTTCAACCTTAACTGTTCGTTTTTTTGACGATCCTGTCTTCTTAGCCATAACCTCTTAACTCTTATTTGGTTGCTTTCTTCTTGTTTGCTACTGTCTTTCTCCTACCCTTACGCGTACGGGCATTGTTCTTAGTACTCTGTCCGCGTGTGGGAAGACCGATACGGTGACGGATACCACGGTATGAACCAATGTCCATCAGTCGTTTGATATTCAGCTGAATGGATGATCTGAGTTCACCTTCAACCTTAACACCTTCATTTTCATTGATCTCTTTCCGGATTGCTGCGATCTGATCATCATTCCAGTCGCTCACTTTGATATTGCGGTCTACGCCTGCAGCATCAAGAATGGATTGCGCACGGCTGCGACCAATACCATAAATGTAAGTCAGGCTTATTTCACCTCTTTTGTTTTTGGGCAGGTCAACACCAACTATTCTAGCCATAATGCTTTCTTGTTTTTTTTTATAAAATCTTTATCCCTGGCGTTGTTTAAACTTGGGATTCTTCTTGTTAATTACGTACAAGCGTCCCTTCCTTCTGACAATTTTGCAGTTGGCGCTACGCTTTTTAACAGATGCTCTTACCT
>JAYEOJ010000635.1:0-7607 GCA_034722835.1 Bacteroidota bacterium
GATATGGCGGCTATGTCTACAACGATGTAACCGGACCCACCAGCAGGACAGGAGTTACAGGATCCTATGCCTATAATATTGCTGTAACAGGTGATATCCGACTCTCCATGGGTCTTTCTGCCAGCATCATGCAGTATCGGATCGATGGAACCCAGCTCAATCCGGCAGATGTTTCTGACCCGGCCATCCTCTATATGGTCAGCACCTCCTACATGCCTGACGCAGGACTTGGACTCTACCTCTATTCCGATCAGTTCTATGTTGGGCTTTCAGCTGCACAGCTTCTGAATAATAACATAAAGATCTTTGATAATAAGGATGGCCTGAACAGGCTGAAAACGCATATTAACCTGATCGGAGCGTACCGTTTCTGGCTCAGTGAAGACTGGCTCGTTGAGCCATCCCTTATGGTCAAAGGAACCGCTCCCAAAGAGATCGCTTTCGACATTACTGCAAGAGTAGAGTGGCAGAAGAAGTTTTGGGGAGGTGTTTCCTACCGCTACAGCGATGCCATTGCAATCATGCTGGGATATAGTTTCGATGAAACCCTCTTCTTCGGCTACGCTTATGACATTGGCATCTCCGATCTGAGGAATTATAATTCAGGATCACACGAGGTTATGATTGGCTATCGTTTTAATGATATCAAGTAATGTATCAAGGTCTTCGATATCCGGCTATCCTGATTTTCCTGCTGGCATTTACATTTACGGCCTGCCAGAAGAAAAAAGAAATCAAAGGAAAAGAGTTTGTTGAACGTGAGGTTTTTATTGATATCCTTGTGGATATTCACCTGATGGATGCCGTGACCCAGGACAGGAAATTCGACAGGAAACTGGATGTGGACAGCATTGATGTTCTAACTCCTATCCTGGAGAAACACCAGGTAACCAGGCAGAAGTTCGATACCACCCTGCTCGTGTACTCCCGCACTCCGGAATTGTTGGATGCGGTCTACAACGAGGTGTTGATCAAATTGAATGTGAGGCTGGATGAACATAACCGGGAGGAGGAGGTCAGTACACCAGAATAGTAAGCAGAACCACTGTAAAGCCCATTAAAAATCCCGATAACACACTTCCCCAGTGATCTCCCTGGGCCAACCTGGAACTGCTCGTCAGGCCCGCGGCAAAAAGGGAAAGCATCAGCAATCCCTGCAGAGGTGTTTCGAAGAGATAAATCAATGCAATAATCAATCCTGCAATTCCTCCCAGGGCAGCAGTATGTGCGGAAATCCTGAACCTCAGGTTTAATACCAGAACCAGGCTTAGGGTAAAGGTTACCGACAGGATGTAGGCATGGTATACCTGGTTCAAGGGTAACTTTTTAAAATAAACAAAGGTGATGATGTACAATACCAGTATAATGACCTGTGGTACCAGTTTTTCCCCTTTTGTCATGACCTGGTCGTTCTTCAAAACCAGGTTCCTGTACTGAAGAACTGGCAGGATCATTAAGGGAAATATCAAGGTCCCCAGCACCATTACAAACATAATGGCACGTTTTACAGCTGGATCAAGCAATGATAGAAAGGTGCCCGAATTCAGAATGATTAACAATCCCAGGGAGGGCATAAGCAAGGGGTGAAACAGGTAGGAAATGACCGGGGCTGCTTTTTTCATATCCTGCATTAAAGTTCCTTTCTCAAACGTGCCACTGGCAAGCCAAGCTGCTCCCTGTATTTTGCTACCGTCCGGCGGGCAATCTGGTAACCCTTTTCATTCAGAATGGCCGACAGGCGGTCGTCAGTAAGCGGTTTTCGCTTATCCTCATTATCGATACAGTCCTGCAGGATCTTCTTAATCTCCCGGGTAGAAACTTCCTCACCGCTATTGGTCTGCATTCCCTCAGAGAAGAAGTATTTCAATGCATAGATTCCGAAATGTGTCTGTATGTATTTGCTGTTCACAACCCTTGATATGGTGGAAATATCAAGGCCGGTCATGTCTGCAATATCTTTCAGGATCATGGGACGCATCCTGATCTCATCTCCCTCGTAGAAATAGTCCCTTTGGTACTCCAGGATGGCGTTCATGGTTAGCAGCATGGTATTCTGCCGTTGCCTGATGGCATCAATAAACCACCTGGCCGAATCCAGCTTTTGCTTTACAAAAGTGATGGCATCCTTCTCTTCCTTACTGGCTGAGGCTTTATTGGCATTATAGCTTTCAAACATATCAGAGTAGGTCCTGCTCAACCTGAGCTCGGGCACATTGTTAGAATTCAGGTATAGCTGCAGGTTGCCTTCACTCTCTTCAAGGATGAAGTCGGGCACAATCTGATGAAAGGATTTGGTTTGAGAATCGCCCATGGCTCCTCCCGGTTTTGGATTGAGCCGCAATATTTCCTCCAGGGCAAGTTTTAATTCCCCTTCGGAGATATTCATGCGCTGGATAATCTTTTCATAATGCTTATTGGTAAACTCCTCAAAATGATTTTTTAAAATGGAATGAGCCAGTGAGTTTGCCGGCTGTTCCAGGTCTTTTCGACCAATCTGGAGCAGCAGACACTCCTGCAGACTCCTGGCTCCTACCCCGGCAGGATCGAATTCCTGGATAATCATCAGCACCTCATGCAGCGATTCATAGGAGGCTTCCATGCCGGAAGAGAAGGCCAGGTCGTCTGCAATGGCCTCCAGTTCCCTGCGCAGATAACCATCATCGTCAATATTGCCCAGGATGTATTCTGCCAGAACCTCCTGCTCGTCCGAGAGTTTTCTAAGTCCGAGCTGACTCTTCAACATTTCCCGAAAGGTATTGCCCAGTGAAAATGGAATCTCCTCCCTTTTCTCATCGACCGAATAATTCTGTGCATTCAGCCTGTAACTGGGAATATCATCATCCTGCATGTAATCCTCAAGTGAAAACTCCTCAAGCTGGTCATTCGCCTGTTCCTCTTTCACTTCCTCCGGCTCACTTAAGTCCCCTTCATCGTTTCCTTCTTCCAGTACAGGATTCTCCTCCAGTTCCTTTTTTATTCTTTGCTCCAGCTGAATGGCGGGAATCTCCAGCAGCTTGATCATCTGGATCTGCTGCGGTGACAATTTTTGCAGTAATTTCTGCTGAAGCCTCTGTTTAAGCATTATTCTTATTTAAAACTCCGCGCTCCTTGGTGTACGCGGGAAGGGAATCACGTCCCTGATATTGCTCATACCTGTAATAAACATAATTAAGCGTTCAAATCCTAATCCAAATCCACTATGTTCAACCGTCCCAAATTTACGAGTTTCCAGATACCACCACAATTCATCTTCAGGAATACTCATCTCTTTCATCCTGTTTTGCAGTTTATCCAGCTCTTCTTCTCTCTGTGAACCGCCAATAATCTCTCCAATCTGTGGGAAAAGCACATCCAGGGCCCGGACGGTACGCCCATCATCGTTCTGCTTCATATAGAATGCTTTGATATCCCTGGGATAATCGGTCAGCATCACCGGACATTTATAATGCTGTTCCACCAGGTACCGCTCATGCTCGGCCTGCAGATCCAGACCCCATTCCACGGGGAACTCAAATTTCTTATCTGCCTTCTTTAATATTTCAACGGCCTCTGTGTAGGTTTTCCTTTTAAAGGGCTGCCCCAGCACAAACTTCAGGCGTTCAAGCAATCCCTTGTCGACCATCTTATTCAGAAACTCCAGATCATCCATGCAATGATCCAGGGTATACTGAATAAGATATTTCAGAAAATCCTCAGCCAGATCCATGTTATCATGGATATCATAAAATGCCATTTCAGGTTCAATCATCCAGAATTCGGCCACATGGCGTGGCGTATTGGAATTCTCCGCACGGAAGGTGGGGCCAAAAGTGTAAATCGATGAAAGTGCCAGGGCTCCCAGCTCACCTTCCAGCTGACCTGAAACGGTAAGGTTGGTGGGGCGGGCGAAAAAGTCCTGGTTAAAATCGATTTCTCCATCCTCTGTTTCTGGCGTGTTTTTCAGATCCAGCGTGGTGACCTTAAACATGGCTCCGGCTCCTTCAGCATCTGAAGCTGTAATGATGGGAGTATGCAGACAGTAAAATCCTTTATCATTATAGTACTTGTGGATGGCGTAAGCCAGGGCATGCCTGATCCTGAAGACTGCACCAAAAGTGTTGGTCCGGAACCTCAGGTGGGCAATCTCCCGTAAAAATTCAAAGGAGTGTCCCTTCTTTTGTAAGGGATAAACTTCGGGATCGGAGTCCCCCAGCACTTCGATACCGCTGGCCTGAATCTCCACGCTCTGTCCCTTTCCCATGGATTCGACCAGTGTTCCCCTGACACTGATGCTGGCACCGGTGGTAATCCTTTTCATCTCCTCCTCGGGAAACTGGCTCAGGTCGGCAACGACCTGGATATTGTGAATGATGGTTCCATCATTTACCGCGACAAAGGCTACCTGGTTATTTCCCCTTCTGGTCCGCACCCAGCCTTTCAGTAATACTTCCTTATTTTTTTCTGTTGCTCCCAGCAACTCCTTAACGGTCGATCTCTTCATTTCCTTTTGTTTTATCAAGCTACAAAAGTACAATTTTATCAAATTCCATTCGTTAACTTTATAATCTGAAAAGAATCAACTAAATTTAGGTTCACTCAAAACGAATTTGCCCATGGAGCAAGAGAGAAAATCCATTATGGTTACCTGGGATTTTTCTGCTGTGTCCTACAATGCACTTAAGCATGCAATAAAGCTGGCTCATATTCTCAAAAACAATATCATATTGTTCCATATTGTGAATGATCCATCTGAAGAGGAAAGCGCTAAAAAGAAATTGGAAGAGACAGTGCAGGAGATAAAAAGGGATCTTGGCGAAGAGCTAGGATATTTTGTCCGCCATGGTAAGATCTTTAAAGAGATTGCTGATTTTGCCTCCAAGGAGGAGAACAATGTCAACTTTGTGGTGATGGGAACCCACGGCATGAAAGGAGGACAAAAACTCTTTGGCAGCTGGGCCCTGAAAGTCGTTGCCGGTTCGGCTGTTCCGTTTATTGTGGTTCAGGATGCACCTCGTGATAAAGACAGGTATACGGATATTGTATTTCCCATCGATTTTAAATCGGAAAACAAAGAAAAACTTCAGTGGGCCATCTTCCTGGGGAAATACCTGAATTCGAAAATACATCTGTATAAAGCCCCTGTGATGGACAAGAACCTTCAAAAAAAGGTGAATGTCAATCTGAATTTTGCCATCCGCTTTCTGATTCAGAACAACATTGAATATGAAATTCACACTTCGGCAAAATCCGGTAGTAAATATCAGAAGGAGCTGCTTGCTTTCTGCAAAAAGATCAATGCCGATCTGATTTTGATCACCACAACCAAACACATCACCAAGATCGACTATATCTTCGGGGCAAAGGAACAGTATCTCCTCTCCAACAATGAGAAGATCCCGGTAATGTGCGTGAATCCCAAGTCCAACTTTGCCAAGGTGGGCCAGTTCATGTACGGTTAGTGTGCATTTTGCATTAACCAATAACCATTAACTACTAATCATTAACTCCCCCTTATGTCCATTGCAGTAAAAGAGGTTTCCAAACGATACGGTTCTCAACTGGCAGTGAACAAGGTCTCCTTTGAAGTAAATACGGGGGAAATTGTAGGCTTTATCGGTCCCAACGGTGCGGGGAAGTCCACCACCATGAAGATGATAACCGGAACCCTTTCGCCCGACAGTGGAAAAGTACTGATCAATGATCTGCCTGCGTTGGAGCACCAGAGAGAGATACGGGGGATGATCGGATACCTGCCTGAGAACAATCCCCTCTACCCTGAAATGTATATTCGTGAATACCTTCAATATGTGGCCGGTTTATATAAGGTAAGCGGGAGGACGGCCAGGGAGCGGATCTCAACTGTAATTGAAATGACTGCGCTTTCACGTGAAGTAGATAAAAAGATTGGAAATCTTTCAAAGGGGTACAGGCAACGGGTTGGCCTGGCTCAGGCCCTGATCCATGATCCCGAGATCCTGATTCTGGACGAGCCTACTTCAGGACTTGATCCCAACCAGCTGGTTGAGATCAGGAATCTTGTCTCCACCATAGGAAAGAAGAAAACCGTACTGCTCTCCACCCATATCCTGCAGGAGGTTGAGGCGATCTGCGACCGGGTTATTATCATTAACAACGGCGGAATTGTTGCTGATGAGAATGCCCAGCGTCTGAAAGAGAAGGGCAAAGGGCAAACACAGACCGTTCATATTGAACTGGATGGGGATGTGGATCCGGAAATCTGGAAAAATCTGCTGTTTATCGATCATGTGAAATCAGTGAAAGGCAATCAGTTTCTGCTGGAAACCCACGAACTACGCGATATACGGGGCGATATTTTTAATTTTGCTGTTAGTCAAGGTCTTACTATACTCTCCCTTTCCCTTAAAGAAAAGAGCCTGGAAGAGGTCTTCCGGGAACTAACAAATCATTAAACATCTGTTTTACATATTGTTGTATCATAAACAAAATGGCATTGTATTTGTTTAATATTTTTATATTTTTACCGATTCATTTTGTTAACCAAACGATTACAGCATGAAATTTAGAGTATTGGCGATTTTAACAGGTGTTCTATTGGCAGGTACCCTGACTGCACAGACCCTCACAGATGTAATTAACGAATTCAATGCAGGTGTTGAAAAGCTCAATGCCCAGGAGTATGATGCGGCACTGGAAAACTTTAACCAGGTATTGACTATGGCAGAAGTGGTAGGAGCCGAAGCTAACGATATGAAGGCACAGGCGGAGAAGCAGATTCCCTCAACCTATTACAGGCAGGCCACAACCTTCATGAAAAGGAAGCAGTACGATAATGCTATTCCCTATCTTGAGAATACAGTGGCAACTGCTGCCATGTACAACAACAATGCGGAGATAAGTAAAAAAGCCAGTGGTTATTTGCCACAACTCTATGTGAGGCAGGGGAACCAGGAACGGAAGAACAAAGAATATGATGCAGCCATTGAATATTTTGATAAGGCCATTGCTATGAGTCCAAAGCTCTACCAGGCTTGTCAGGCTAAAGGAATGGTTTACCTGGAACAGGATGAAACCGAAGAGATGATGGAGTGCTTCAACATCGCATTAGAAGGTGCCCAGGCGAAAAACGATACCAAAACCATCGAATCGATCAACGGAACTATCAATACTTACTACAATAAGTTTATCACCGAAGAGATGGAGATGGTCGATCCTGAGGAAAATGACTATACCTATGTGGTGGAAGCCTGCGAAAATGCACTTGCTGCAAACCCAAACAATCCCCGCGCACTTTATCATCTTGCTCTTGTGGCCAACAAGTCCTCACAATACGATCAGGCCATTGAATATGCTCAAAAAGCAGCGCAGTACGAAACAGAGGCTGTTTGGCTCTCTGCCATCTATTTTGAAATGGGATCTGCCTATCAGAGTAATTCAGCCTATGATGATGCTTGCGAAGCTTTGCAGAAGGTGACAGAAGAACCCTTTCTTACCAGGGCCGAGAAGAAAATAGAATCCGTAGGCTGTAGTTAGCCCTTGGTCAAATACTACTCTTAAAGCAGCGTTAATTACGCTGCTTTTTTTTGCCACCTACCTGAAAATTGTTTCCTTTGTTGGATCTGTGTGGAGAGATTTGACTGATTGCAACC
>JAYEOJ010000636.1:0-7594 GCA_034722835.1 Bacteroidota bacterium
ACGGGAGGCAATGGTAACCTTGCACTCTTTATAGAAAAGAAGGGTTTTTACGATGTGCCAAATGTATTTCCCTTTTCCGCCCCCCTTTGCCACTTCGCCTGGTTCCACATAATTTTCGGCGGCCACCTGGGCATCAAAACCTAGCCCCATTCCGTTGAGAAAATGGAGTCCGTTCACCTGCCCCACATCCATTCTGATGGCGGCCTGCTTAAAGAAGATGTCCCAGTGCTCCTCACTAAAGCGATCCGGAAATCCCAGGATCTGGATAAAATCATTGCCGGTACCGGCGGGAATAAGACCGGTGGTGATCTGCATCTGACCAACCAGGGGCCGGGCAACTTCATTCATGGTGCCATCTCCCCCCACAGCTATGATATGGGTATATCCATTTTCTAGACTATTCCTTGATAGTTCGATGGCATGATCATGTCGCTCGGTGACACAAATGGAAGCATCCAGGGAACGGGATCCAAGTTGTTTTTCAAGCTCCGGCAAAAGCGTTTTTCCGAATCCGCCGCCTGCGGTGGGATTCAGAATAAAACACCATTTTTCCTTAGTTTCCATGTGTTGGCAGATCGGTATTTGCAGATTCAATCACTTCACTTACACGGTCCATGATCTCCCGGTCACTTTTCAGGGCCAGTTTCTCTCCTTCCAGCGGAGGATGAATAATCACCCCAAGCCGTGATCCAAAGTGGATGCTGAATCTGTTTTTGGGTTTGAGTTTGTAAAATCCATTGAGTGTCACTGGAAGGATATCATTTTCAGTGGCTCTGAGCAGGTGAATAAATCCCCTGTAGAAAGAGTTGAGTTTGCCGTCAAGAGTACGGGTCCCCTCAGGAAAGATCGCTACCGTACGGGTTTTCGCCTTGTCTTCCAGGCTTTCAAGCATGATGCGTGTATTCTTTATATTACTGAGTGTCATTGGAATATAATCTGTCATTAAGAGCATCTGTTTAAATAAAGGGATGCGTAGTAAACGCTCATGGCCAAACCAGGAAACATTGGGATAAAACGCCATGATAGCAATGATATCAAACATGCTGGCATGGTTGGCAAGCAGAATATAGCGTTCCTTCTTTTTTATGTTTTCTTTTCCCCGGATGCGGACCTTTTTCCCCATTAGAGGAAAAATGGATTTTGCCCACAGCCCCATTGTGAGCCTGATCCCACTTCTGAACCTCATGTAGGCCATCATAAGAATTAATAGAACAACCACAGCCGTATAGGAGTAAAGTAGCAGGAATACCGGGGCTGACAAAATGATATGTATCCGTCGGTTGGGCATGGGTGAATGTTGATTAATATACAACATTAATTCCAGTTGCCCGGTTCAATCTGTCGCTCCAACCAGGCGATGATTTCCTGGTCGGGAGCAGCTCCGAAGAAGTCGTAACCGCTGAGCTGTTCAAGTGAATCCACCGTAATGGAAAACTGCAATAACTCTTCCGATGAACCAGCATTTGGTAGCACGAAGGCAATCATATCATGATCGGGTGGGGAGAGGTCCACCAGTACTTTGAAGTAATGGCCCGGTATCCCAACCCCGTTTTCACCGATCAGGGAATCAGCGGGCGAAAAGAGGGGCCCGGTAATCACGTAGAGACTGTCTTTTTCCATGGCCCAGTTCCGCACCTCTGTCTCCAGTTTGCGCCAGATACCCCGGTTAAATGTGGGTCGTTGCGGACTCATGTTGGACATCAGGAAGGACTGACTCATGGCGAGCTGGCTCCATTTCATATCGCCGGCCGGTGCCAGGTGTCCCCGGTCAAATCCGGAGCGGCGATAATCGGCCGGAGTAGCAGATCCGCTTGCAATAGAAGTATCTGCTCTGAAGTTGTCGGTACGTTCAATGTGTCCCGATTCAATTTCTTCCCGGGTCAGTACATAAGCCACCCAGGCGGCCTGTTCGAATTGTTCGTTGTAACCCAGGTGAAACCCGGCATAGGCCAGAATGGTATCGCTAGTGTATGCACTGGGGTAGCCTGATTCAAGATTACTCCAGCTGATTCGAATGTTGGCTGGTGGGATTTCCGGTCCAATGGCGCTTCGCAACTCTGAGGAGGATCTCTTCCAGGGTTCGGTGGTCACCAGGATGGCGGCGATGATTAAAATGATAAAGACAATAAGTCCGAATCGCTGATTTTTAGTCATAGACATGGGGCAAAAATAGATTTTTTAGTACTTTAATTGACTACTATCATGAAGAATTACTGGTTCATCGGGGATATTCACGGGGAGATTGATCTCCTGGATGGTTTGCTTTCGGCTATATTCAAGCACGATCCTGATCAATTGATTTTTCTGGGTGACTACATCGACCGGGGGCCTTACTCACGGCAGGTGGTGGACCGTATCATGGAACTGGAAATTCCGGCAGCCTGCCTGATGGGAAATCACGAACTGATGATGCTGAGTGCCTATGAAGATTCACCCGGTATTTACAATCCTATGGAGCTCTGGTATCGTAACGGAGGAGAGGCAACTCTCCAATCGTTCGGCTTTTCAGGTTTTTTCAGTTTCCAGTCGCAAATGGATGATCCTTACATGAAGTTTTTCCGGAGCCTCCTGATGAGCCATGTCACTGAACCGGGACCTGGGAAACGGATTCTTGCCACGCATGCGGGTATTTCACCCTCTATTCCGGTAGCTGACCAGCTCCTGCTGAAGGACTACCAGGACCTGCAGCAATATATGACAGACAGGCAACTGGACATGGGGGATTCCTTTCTGTGGGCCAGGGAGTCTTTTTTTAACAGCTCTTCAGACTTATGGAAGGGATACATGGTAGTACACGGGCATACACCCACACTTAAACTAAAGCAATATGCACAACTGGGATCTTATCCCCATTTCCATTTCATTGAGAATGACCTGGTCATACGCCGGGACGGTGAGCAGGGCGATGTGGTTTCGGTGGGCATTGATTCCGGATCAACCATCAGTGGCAGGTTAACGGGGCTCGGAATCTTTTTTGATCCGAGTAATGGTCCAGGAAAGGGTGCTCGTATGCGAAGTCTGACAGTTACCCGTGAAGATATCATTCCAAGAGACCTGGGATCAATCGGGTCATAATCGCTACCTTTGGGATTCAATTTTTCTGTACAGGATGATGAAAGGGATAAAAGTGATTGGTTTTGATGCCGACGATACCTTATGGGTGAATGAGCCTTATTACAGGGAAGCCGAGGATCAATTTATACAACTGGTTAGCTCCTATGGGGTAAATGGGAACATTGCGACTGCTCTTTTTGAGACAGAGATTGCTAACCTCAGGCTATATGGTTACGGCATTAAAGCCTTTATGCTTTCGTTGGTGGAGTGCGCCATTCAATTAACCGATGGAGGAGTCTCCACGGGTGACATCAGCCGGATACTTGGCATTGGGAAGTCTATGTTGGAACGTCCCATCGAATTGCTTGACGATGTGAAGAATGTACTCATGAAACTGGCTCCTCATTACAGATTGATTGTGGCCACCAAAGGAGACTTGCTGGATCAGGAAAGAAAGATGCGCAGATCGGGTATTGCTGATTACTTTCACCATATCGAAGTGATGAGCGACAAAAAGACTTTACAATATGTACAGCTGCTTAAACACCTGGATATTGCTCCTGAAGAATTTTTGATGATCGGAAACTCGCTCAAATCTGATATCATGCCCCCGCTTGAACTTGGTGCCTGGGGCGTTTATGTTCCCTATCATACCACCTGGGCTCATGAAGAAGTAGATGAGGAACCAGAGTCAAACCGATTTTTCCAGGTGGAACAACTCCACCAGGTTTTAGATCTGATTCCTGTTTCGTAGGATTTCTTCAACCATTGAAATTGCGAACCCTTTCGATTCGCATGGCAAAGGGAACATTGTCATGTGAGAATTCGTATTCCACCGCGTGACTTCCCTCTGAGCGGCCCGTAGCCAGAAGATTTGCTTTCTTCAGACTGGCCTCCAGTTCTGTGCTGAACTGTTTCTCGATGATCATCCGTATGGTGCCGTAATACAATTCTGTGATCAGGTAGACCCTTCTGATGCTGCCATCGTAATCGCTCCAGTGTGCGGCCTTCATCTGTTCCAGATAGCTGTCAATCTTAATTCGCATCAGATCGTCCATTCCCCTCATTTGCAATTCCCCAAAGGTGAATTTGCTAAGCTTCTCTGTTCTGAAATCACCGCTTATTTTTCCAATTTTCGGATGCTGGAGTTCACTGATAAATTCCACATTCACATCCACATGGCGGGTCGCAAAATGAGCATCAACAAGGGCCGTATCCTGGTTTTCCTTCCTGAATTTTTTCCAGTCTTCATCATGAATTAGCCCGGCGTCCAAAAAGGCAGTATAGATGGTATTGGGCATTCCTTTCCTGGAGAAATCAGGCGGGCCAAGAATTGGATCCCATACCAGGTCTCCAAGAGAGATGCCCTCATGTGAAGCCGGTATAAGTTCCAGCTTGTATTCTGATCTGAATTTTCTGATTTCCATGGAGAAGCTTTTACATCACTCAAGATCAGCTTTTTTTTAATCCAACGCAAACAAAAAGATTATCAAATCTCCGAAGAATTCCGTTTATTTGTGCGATTAATACTGCTGCATGAATTACCTCGATCTGATATTTCTTATTCCTCTGCTCTTTGCCCTTTACCGGGGATTTAGAAAGGGTTTGATCCATATGGTCGCCTCCCTGGCAGCCTTATTGCTGGGAATTTTCGGGGCCATCAAACTTCGGCCCGTGTTTGCATCACTTCTTGATTCTCTTTTTGATATTTCGCCCGAATACATGAATGTGATCGCATTTTCGGCAGCTTTTATCTTCATTGTGCTGCTTGTACACCTGGCGGCATTTGTGGTGGAAAAACTGATCAAGGCAGTGGCACTTTCTTTTGTGAACCGTTTGCTGGGGATGGGATTCGGATTGCTGGTAACAGCATTTGTGATTAGTATGATACTCTGGCCGGTGAACCAGATCAATGCAGAAAGGCAAATTATCAAGCCTGAACGAATAGAAGGCTCGATCCTTTACAGGCCCCTGTCGGCGTTTGCCCCGGCAGTTTTTCCCTATCTGAAACGGGACGATTGGAAGGAGTTTGTTCCAAAAAAAAGAGAGAAAGAAGAAAATGCGGTTCCGGTGGCAATATAATGAGGGTTAATGGGTTAGTAAGTTAATAAGTTAGTAAATGGAGAAAATCACGATTGATAAGAATTTAATTGAAGAGTTGAAGTGGAGAGGCATGATCCACGATATGATGCCCGGGACAGAAGAGTTGCTGATCAAGGAGCAAGTAACAGCTTATGTGGGGATCGATCCCACAGCCGATTCACTTCATATCGGGCACCTGGTGGGTGTGATGATGTTGAAGAGACTGCAACATGCAGGGCACAAACCCATCGCCCTTGTAGGGGGTGCCACGGGAATGATCGGAGATCCAAGTGGGAAGTCGCAGGAGCGTAACCTGCTGGATGAGCCCACCCTCAGGCAAAATCAGGAGGCCTTAAAAATTCAAATCTCCAGGTTCCTGGATTTCGAAACAGAAGCATCAAACAGGGCCCTTATGGTGAACAACTACGACTGGATGAAGGAGTTCACCTTCCTGGGATTCATCAGGGATATTGGCAAGCACATTACGGTAAATTATATGATGGCAAAGGATTCGGTAAAGAAGAGACTGGGTGCCGATAGCAAGTCGGGCATGTCCTTTACAGAATTCACATATCAGCTGGTACAGGGCTATGACTTCCAGGTGCTATACCGCGACCACCAGTGTAAACTGCAAATGGGCGGTTCCGACCAGTGGGGAAATATAGTCACCGGAACCGAACTGGTCAGGCGCATTGAAAGGGGAGAGGCCTTTGCTCTGACCTGGCCCTTGATTACCAAATCGGACGGGGGAAAATTTGGAAAAACAGAAGAGGGAAATGTATGGCTCGATCCGCAGCGAACCACTCCGTACAAATTCTATCAGTTCTGGTTGAATGTTTCGGACGAGGATGCTGAAAAGTACCTGAAGATTTTTACGATGCTAAATCGGGAGCAGATTGAGGCCCTGGTTGAAGAGCATCGTAGCGCCCCTCATATTCGAGTGATGCAGAAGAAGTTGGCTGAGGAACTTACAGTAATGGTTCATTCCCGCGAAGAGTATGAAATGGCAGTGGAAGCCTCGGGCATTCTTTTTGGAAAAGGGACCACGGAGTCGTTGAAGAGCATCAGGGAAGATGTGTTTCTTTCTGTTTTTGAGGGCGTGCCTCAATTCGAGATACCTTCCCTGGATATCGACCGGGATGTCCTGGAACTACTGGCCGTGGATACAGGTGTTTTTAGCTCCAAGGGGGAGGCCAGACGCATGGTAGCCGGAGGGGGAGTCAGCATCAACAAGCAGAAGTTATCCGGACCTGAGCAGCGAATCACAAGTGATGATTTCATCAATAAGAAATATTTACTTGTACAGAAAGGTAAGAAGAATTACTACCTCATACGTGTAAAAGAATATTAACGGTCATTCATATGGAAAACGTAAAACAGTCAGGTTATAATTTCAATTCGGTCGATCTTTTGATTTATATCTGGAAGAAGCGGACCATTCTGATCGGGGTTGGCCTGATCGCGGGAATTGCCTCCATCATTATTTCGTTGATGATAACTCCCATGTTCCAGTCATCGGTCATTATGTTTCCTGCTTCCAATGCATCAATTTCTAAGGATCTGCTTTCACAAACCTATTCAGGCAGACCGGATGTGCATGGTATTGGAGGGGAGCAGCAGGCAGAACAACTGTTACAGATATTGAACTCAGAACCAATCAGTTCACGGATTATTCAAAAGTATAATTTGATGGAGCATTATGAGATCAGGCCCAATGAAAAATTCCCCTTGACCCGGCTTCACAAAATATATAAGTCGAACATCAATTTTCATTTAACTGAGTATATGTCGGTAGAGATATCAGTGATGGATGAGGACCCTGAATATGCGGCCAATATTGCAAATGATATTTCTGATCTGGTCGATACCGTATACAACAATATGAAAATAGAGCGTGCCCGTGAAGCATTCCGACTTGTAGAACGTGAGTACCTGGAATCTGCTGCAAATCTGAAAACACTGAGGGATTCAATGAACCAGTTGAGTGTGCAGGTCTCTTCAAACATGAATTCCAGCGGGGATCCTACCAATAGCGTGGTTAAAACTTTGTTGGAGAATGGAATGCACTATATTACCATGTCGAACCGTGTTCGTTACGAAACCGCCTTGGTTTCGGATCTGAACCGTAAGTATAAGGAAGCCCGGCTTGAAGCCGAACAGAGTCTGTCCTATAAGTTTGTTGTTGAGCAGGCCTATCCATCAGAGAAAAAGGCCTACCCTAAGAAATCTTTTATCGTTATTGTATCCACATTTGCGTCACTGTTGTTTGCGTTGATTGTGCTGATTATCATAGATAATATCAAGGCCAGAGTAGCCATTCAGGAAGAAAAATGATAAGGGAAATCCAGGCCAGGTATCCGAAGGCACTTCTTTGGGGGATTCTGATCTCCTTTATAGCATTGAACAGCATCATGCTGGCTCTGGAGATCTTCTATATTCCCCTTATTCCTGCCCTCTT
>JAYEOJ010000637.1:0-7567 GCA_034722835.1 Bacteroidota bacterium
GGAGAAATATAAGTTGAAACGAAGCAAGTATTTGATATATGAAGATTATTAATAGCGCATTACCGGGAATTATTCTATTCCTTACCCTTCTTAGCACAAGCTTCTTTACTCATGCGCAGGTGATCTATCCTGAGGCTGGATTTGTATTTGATGATGCAGAGGTGCCACGCATTGATCTGCACATCTCCACATCGAATCTCCAGAGCCTTTATGCAGATCCGGAAAGCAATATGGAGTACTATGCCACCTTCACATTCACGCGGGCCGACAGTACAGAAGGGCCCATCGATGTGGCATTGAGGTTCAGGGGCGATACCATCAGGAACAAACAGAAGAAATCTTTCCGCATCTCATTCAACTCCTTTGATTCCAATGACAATTACCATGGAATCGAAAAGATGGATCTGAATGCAGACGTCAACGATCCTTCCCTGGTGCGCTCAAAACTGACCTGGGAGCTGTTTCGCTACCTGGGTCTGAGCAGCTCCAGAAGCAATCATGTGCTGCTTTATATCAACAATGCCTTTTACGGGGTCTACCTGAACACAGAACATATTGACGAGCGATATACGAAATCGAGGTTTGACAACAACGATGGCAATCTCTTCAGGAACCTATGGCCGGCCGATCTGAGCTACCTGGGTTCTTCTCAGGACGATTACAAGTACGCGTATGATGGCCGCCGGGTCTATGCCCTGCGAACCAATGAGAAGTGGGATGATTACGAGGACCTGGCCACCCTGATTACACATCTTAATCAATACAGCGGTGCGGAACTGAAGGCTGAACTGGAGCGTGTGATCAATGTTCAGAGCTACCTGAAAGCTGTGGCTGTGGATGTGATGAGCGGAAACTGGGATGGGTACACGGGCGACAAGAATAACTATTATCTGTACAGGGACCAGGTGACCGGCAGGTTTGAATACATTCCTTACAACCTGGAAAACAGCTTCGGGATCGATTTCAGGGAGGTGGACTGGTCCACTCAATCCATTTACTCCTGGAACCTGGACCTGCGCCCCCTGTATGAAAAGGTCCTTGGGGTGGAGGAATATAAGGCGCAGTATACCATGTATATCAATCAACTGGCTGCTTATACCGCTTCCACAGAGCTGGGTAACGAACTGACTCGCTGGAGTCAACAGATCAGGGATGCTGTGGCCATGGATACCTTCTATACCAAGGACTGGGGATTTACCATCAGCGATTTTGATGGATCCATGAACAGTGGCTGGGGGGGACACGTGGATCAGGGAGTACTGGAATTTATCACTGCCCGGAATGCATCTGCTCTTGCGGAAGCTGAGGATTCAGATGCCCTTCCGCTCTTTTCTCATGTTCGTGTGAAACCCCGCTCCGACAGGATTGACGTGGACTGGAGCGTTGAAGATGATGAGACGGGTTTTACGACCACCCTGCACTACCGCATCGATGGGGGAGCCTGGGCGACCCTGTTGAAGGATATCCCTACGGAAACAGATCCGGTTTCCGGGGTGTCCAGCTATCGGGATACCATCAGCTCCCTGGGCGATACCACGAAAGTGGAACTCTATTTTACAGTGTCGGACCAGGGTGGACAGGAGAACCGATTTCCTGATACCACTCTGATAATAAATTACCCTCTGGTATCCGGACCGCTCTATATCAATGAGTTCAACGCTTCCAACAGGAGCATTAAAAAGGATGAGTTTGGAGAATATGATGACTGGGCGGAGATCTACAATGCCAGTGAGGAACCGGTCTGGCTGGCAGACTATTACCTCAGTGACAATATGGGCTCTCCAGGAAAATACAGGTTTCCCGAGCAGTATATCCAAGCGGGAGGATTCTACCTGGTATGGCTTGATGATCAGGAGGAGCAGGGAGTAAACCATGCTACCTTTAAAATCAGCAAGGAAGGAGAGGAGCTGCGTCTTTCCTTACGTCCTTCTACCGGCTTTCAAATTGTGGATTCTGTGACTTTTGGATTGCAGGAAGCGGATATTTCCATGGGCCGACGGGTGGATGGTGGTTTGGAATGGATCCTGTTCCCCTCACCCACGCCCGACTATTCCAACCTTTTAACGGATGTCCCCGTTAATCCGGACCTGCTTGAGCCGCTCTCCATCTACCCCAATCCGGTTAGCGAAGGCTTGTTCTATTTTAGCAAACAGGTAAGCGGAAGTATCTATAACATGATGGGTCAGCAGGTGATGGAGCTTGAGGATGCCGAATATGCCAGCATCCCTCACCTGGGTGCAGGCTTGTATATTTTCAGGTCCCGGGAGGGTGAAACGGTGCAGTTTATTGTAAGCAGGTAGGGATTATCTGTTTTTGTTGCGGGGGGCGCCACCTCCTTTGTGACTTCCACCTTTTTTGTAGCTTCCGCCGCCTTTGCGTGATCCGCTACCACCCTTTCTTCCACCGCCTCTGAAGTTGCCGGAACGGCCCCTGTTTTTGGATGGATTGTATTCAGGAGTATCACCGAATTCCTCAGGAACGGATGATTTGGTGACCTCTTTTTCCAGGAGTTTCTCAATGCGGGCAAACTTATATTGCTCCTCCTGACTGATCAGGGTAATGGCTATCCCATCCGACTCGGCCCTGGCGGTCCGGCCAATACGATGAATATAGTCCTCTCCTTCATGGGGCACATCGTAATTGATGATCAGTTCAATATTATCCACATCGATGCCACGCGACAGCAGGTCGGTCGCAACCACGATATTAAGCTTACGGTTCCTGAAATCGAGCATAATTTCCTCCCGGGCTTTCTGATCCAGGTCGGAATGAATATCCTCTGCTTTCAATCCCTCTCTCTTGAGCTGCCTTCCCAATTGTTTGGCTGATATCTTGGTGGAGCAGAAAACAATTACACTCTTCAGGTCGCGTCCTTTCAGCAGGTGTGTCACCAGGGGCAGTTTCTGGGTTTCGTATACCACATAGGCCACCTGCAGGATCTTTTCTGCCGGTTTGGAGACGGCAATATTTAATTCCACAGGAGTATGCAGGACCTTCCGGGCCAGTTTCCGGATCTCATCGGGCATGGTGGCTGCGAACATCAGGTTTTGCCTTTGTTTGGGCAGGTACTGGATGATCTTCATAATATCCTCAAAGAAACCCATATCCAGCATCCGGTCGGCCTCATCCAGTATCAGGTATTTCAGGCTGTCAAACTTTACATAGTTGTTGTTCAGGTGGGCTATCATTCTGCCGGGTGTACAGATCACAACTTCAGTCCCTTCACTGAGGGCCTTCTTTTCCTGTGCAAAAAGGCTTCCGTCGCCACCGCCGTAGACAGCAATAGAGCTTACCGGGGTGAAATAGGAGAATCCCTCCATATGCTGATCGATCTGCTGGGCCAGCTCACGGGTGGGTACAATCACCAGTGCCCTGGTCTTGCTGGCTGACCTGGAAGCAATTATATTTTGTATCACGGGTAGCAGGAAGGCGGCTGTTTTTCCCGTACCGGTCTGTGCAGATCCGATAATGTCTTTGCCGTCGAGTATGGCCGGAATGGCCTGTTCCTGAATGGGGGTGGGTTTTTCAAAGCCCATGGCACTGATCCCTTCCATCAGATCGGGATTAAAGCCGAAGTCACTAAAATTCAAAGTATCTCTTTCTTAAGTTAAGCTGCCAAAGGTAGTTATTATTCATAAACCTCCTTTGTATTAAACAGCTTCGGGATCAATTGGTTCGCCCGGGATAGGCTTTCAGGGCCTCGGCCAGGGTTTCCATGGCTGCAGCCAGGTCCTCTTTCTTTAGCACATAGGCAATTCGTACCTCTTGTTTGCCCAGACCTGGTGTGGAATAGAAACCAGAGGCAGGGGCCATCATCACGGTCTGGTTCTTATGCTCAAATTCACTGAGGATCCACTTGGAGAACACATCGGCGTCATCTACAGGAAGGTGTACCACGGTATAGAAAGCTCCCTTAGGAGTGGGACATTTGACACCGGGCATTTTATTCAATGCCTCCACCATGAAGTCTCGACGTTCAATATACTCATCATACACCTCCCTGAAGTAGGAATCAGGAGTATCCAGGGCTGCCTCACCGGCCACCTGTCCGTAGGAAGGCGGACTTAGTCTGGCCTGGGCAAATTTCAGGGCCGTGGAGATAACCTCCCTGTTTTTTGAGATCAGGGTGCCAACGCGGACTCCGCACATGCTGTAGCGTTTGGAAACCGAATCGAACATGACCACGTGTTCTTCCAGTCCCGCCAGGTCCATGGCCGAAAAGTGCTTTTCTCCATCGTAGCAGAATTCCCTGTAGACTTCATCGGAGAAGAGATACAGATCGTGTTTCTTTACAATCTCCCCCAGCATCTCCAGCTCCTTTTGGGAATAGAGGTAACCGGTGGGATTGTTGGGATTGCAAATAATAATTCCCCTGGTCTCAGGTGTAATGACCTTCTCGAATTCCTCGATGGGAGGAAGCGCAAATCCGTTGTCGATCGTCGAGGTTATGGGCACCACATTGACTCCTGCAGCCACAGAAAAACCATTGTAATTGGCATAAAAGGGTTCCGGAACAATCACCTCCTCGCCGGGATTTACCGTCGACATCAGGGCAAAAGAGATGGCCTCGGATCCTCCCGTGGTTACCAGTATATCCCGGTGATCCACATCAATACCGATGCCCTGGTAGAAAGCGGCCAGCTTGCGGCGGTAGCTTTCATTGCCGGCCGAGTGGCTGTACTCAATCACTTTAGCAGTCATATTCTTTACCGCATCCCGGGCCACTTCAGGGGTCTTGATGTCGGGCTGACCAATATTCAGATGGTAGACCTTTCTTCCCTTTGACTTGGCCTCTTCGGCATAGGGGACCAGTCTCCTGATAGGAGAGGCCGGCATTTGTTTTCCTTTTGATGAGATGCTTGGCATGATATTCTTGATTTTAGTTTTAGCCTTCTTCTGTGGTTTTGGCAAACACTTTGCCTTTGATCTGCAATTTAACAGGCGAGTTGGCCGCGGTGGAGTATACAATGACCGATTTCAAAAAAGTACCCGTAATCGCAGTGTTGTAGATAACGGTTATTTCCCCGGTCGCTCCCGGTTCAATGGGCTCCCTGGGCCAGTCGGGGACAGCACAGCCGCAGGTGGATCGTACCCGGTTAATGACAAGGGCCTCTTCCCCCAGGTTCTTAAATACAAAGGACCAGGTCCCGTCACTATCTTCCTTAATCTGACCATAGTCGTGCAGGTATTCCTCGAACCAGATTCCCTGGCCATGCTCCTTGGCTTTCTCTTCCGGAGTATTGGCACACCCTGTGTTCACAATTGCCAGTGTGATAATGACAAATACTGATAATAGTTGAGCTCTCATAACTTATATTGAATGCCCAAAAGTACTTCATATTTCACGAAGAGGAAAATGATTAACAGCAGGAAGTAACTATATTCATGTAAAATTTCTACTGGTAACCATGAGAAAAGCAAGGCAGGAGATTCAAAACCATGAAGAACTGGAGGAGATCCTTCAGGGCGCAATTATCTGCAGGGTAGCCATGATAGATGGCAAAAGGCCCTATATCCTTCCCTTCAATTACGGCTACAGCAAAGGATGTCTTTATATCCATTCCGCTCCTGAAGGAAAAAAAATTAACCTGCTCGGAAAAAACAATCAGGTGTGCTTTGAGGTGGAGGATACCTTTGAAATTACCAAGGGCGAAATGGCCTGCGACTGGTCCACCCGTTATCGTTCCGTCGTGGGTTACGGGACCATCGACATACTTTCAGATAAGGCGGGCAAACAGCATGGACTGGAGATCATTATGGCCCAGCACGGGCCCCCCCACCTTATCGACTTTAATCAGAAGAACCTGGATCGCATGGTGATCCTGAAGCTAACCATCAGCTCCATGACGGGAAAACAGTCCAGCAATTGGTGAAAGAATGATAATTCTTTGGAGATTTCAAGGAAGTCCATTATATTTATACTGAAAAACGAAATTAGTCGAAAAGTAAAATGGGGATCAACGAAACCAGGGACAAGATAGTGAATGTGGCCAACAGGCTCTTTGGTCGCTTTGGGTTTCAGAAAACCTCCATGGATGAGATAGCCAGAATTGCACAAAAGGCCAAGGGATCACTTTACTATCATTTTTCCAGCAAGGAAGAATTGTTCAGAGAAGTGGTGCAACAGGAGGTCAGTGAGATTAAATCGGCACTAACAGTGGTGCTTAACAATATCGATTTATCCGCAGCAGGGAAGTTTAAAAATTACATGCTGACTAGAATGGAATTGATGCAACATGCCAACAATTATCATGAAACCTTGCATTCCGGGGATATTGATCACTTCGAGTTTATGGAAGACATCAGGCTTGATTTTGATGACTGGGAAAAGGAGCGGCTTATTTCAATGATCCATGCAGGCGTGGAGCGTGGAGAATTTAATGTCGCAGTGGATGCAGAGGTCTTAAGCGAGATGTTCATCATGATCCTGAAGGGTCTAGAGATTCCATTTTTCATCCAGGGAAAGTATGGGCAATTTATGCCACATATGGAAGGGATGACTCAGATTCTGTTAAAGGGGATGAAATAATTTTTTTTAAAAAACTGACTAAAAAACATAAAAAGAATAAATAGTAAAATATGAAAACAGTTTACGGCACTGTGTTATCAAAGTTAGGCTGGAAGATTGTAGGCGAATTTCCCGATGTTAGAAAGTCGATAGTAATATTCGCTCCACATACGGCGCATATAGATGCCTTTTATGGAAAGCTGGGTTTTAATGAATTGGGCATAAAGTATTTGTTTCTTTCAAAGAAGGAGTTGTTCTTTTTTCCAATGAACCTGGCCATGAAAAAATTTGGTTCCATGGCCGTACGGGGTGTGAAAGGGAAAAATGCCATCTATCAGGTGGCTGAAATTCTAAATCAGACGGATGAACTTCACGTCGTTATATCCCCGGAGGGACGCATTTCCAAGGTTAAAGACTGGAATAAGGGATTCTACTATATGGCTTTAAAGGCCCAGGTACCCATTGTGGTGACCTACCTCGATTACGAAAAAAAGCAAATGGGCATCAGGGGCACTATTCACAACTTAAGCTCTTATAATGAGCTTATTATGCAAATAAACGATATGTATAAGAATGTTCAGGGGAAGAATCACGAGGATTTTGTACTGGCACCTGCATGCTAAATAGGGTAGCGAAACATGAAAAGCAATGAAAAACAAAAAGTAGCTCTTGTATTATCCGGAGGAGCGGCCCGGGGCATTGCTCACATTGGGGTGATTGAGGAGCTGGAAACAAGGGGCTATGAAATTACTTCTATCGCAGGTACCTCCATGGGGGCATTGATCGGAGGCGTTTATGCCACCGGAAAAATGGAGGAGCTGAAAGAATATTTGTACACGCTGGACAGAAGCAGGGTATTTCGTCTGGTTGATTTTACCCTTAGCAAGCAGGGCCTTATAAAAGGGGACAGGGTTCTGAAGAAAATGAAAAATTATGTACCGGATATGCTCATCGAGGATCTTGCTGTACCCTATGCTGCAGTAGCTGTAGATCTGATAAACAAGAAAGAGGTGATTTTCCGGTCCGGAAGCCTTTATCATGCCATCCGTGCCTCCATTG
>JAYEOJ010000638.1:0-1758 GCA_034722835.1 Bacteroidota bacterium
TATACCTATGGGACTGGTAGTAAAGGAGTGGAGTAATCCCGGGATGCTGGGATTTCTTAGCTCGAATCCGGACCTGTTCAATGAACTGACCTGGGGCAATTTTCTTTTAAAGAATCTCCTGCCTGTCAGTCTGGGAAATATAGTAGGTGGATCCCTTTTCGTGGGAATAGCCTACTGGTTTATCTACTCAAGTAAATGGAATAAGCTCACCAATGAATAAAATATAAAGACAAGCCCCATGAATGATCTGGATATTGCAAGAAAAGTAGAGTTGCAGCACATTTCAAAAGTCGCTGAGAAATTCGGTATTGATTCTGATGACATTGAGATGTATGGAAAATACAAGGCGAAAATCCCCCTCTCTTTTATTGATGAGAAAAGGGCGGCAAAGAGCAATCTGATCCTGGTGTCGGCCATCTCTCCCACCCCTGCCGGAGAAGGAAAAACCACCGTTTCTATTGGTCTTTCCGAAGGTCTGAATAAGGTAGGCAAGAAAACTACCGTCGTGCTCAGGGAGCCTTCGCTTGGACCCGTATTCGGAATCAAGGGCGGTGCCACGGGGGGTGGATATTCCCAGGTACTTCCAATGGAAGATATCAACCTGCACTTCACGGGCGATTTTTCTGCCATCGAAAAGGCACACAATCTGCTGGCTGCAGTGATTGACAATAACATCCAGAGTAAGACCAACGGACTGGGACTGGATCCAAGGACCATCTCCTGGAAGCGTGTGGTGGATATGAACGACCGGTCCCTCCGGAGGATCATAGTGGGACTGGGAGGAACCACCTCAGGTATACCCAGGGAGACAGGTTTTGATATTACAGCCGCATCGGAGATCATGGCCATCCTATGCCTTGCAGCTGATCTGCACGACCTGAAAATCAGGCTCGGGAATATTTTTATTGGCTATACCTTCAGACGGAAACCCATATATGCAAGAGATCTGAACGCCGGCGGCGCCATGGCAGCCCTTTTGAAAGATGCGATTAAACCCAACCTGGTCCAGACCATCGAAGGAAATCCTGCTATTATTCACGGGGGCCCGTTTGCCAATATTGCCCAGGGTACCAACTCGGTAATTGCCACCCGCATGGGCATGACTTTTTCGGACTACACGGTAACCGAAGCAGGTTTTGGATTTGACCTCGGGGCAGAGAAGTTTTTTGATATCAAATGCCAGAGTGCCGGGCTTTCTCCAAAGGCAGTGGTGCTGACCACAACCATCCGGGCCCTGAAATACCATGGAGGTGCCGACCTGAAGACACTTACTGAGCCCGATACGGATGCCCTTAAAAAAGGCCTCCCGAATCTGGAAAAACACCTGGAGAATATCAGACAGTTTAATGTTACTCCAGTGATAGCCATTAACCGCTTCACTACCGATTCTGAAGAGGAAATTGAAATCATCCGGGAGAAGGCAGAAGAACTGGGTGTTAAATGTGCATTAGCTGATCTTTGGGCCAGAGGAGGAGAAGGTGCCATAGATCTGGCCCGTAAAGTAATTGAAGTGGTTGACACTGATCCTCCTGCATTTGATCCCCTGTATGACTGGAGCTGGGATGTGAAAAAGAAGATTTCAACACTGGCCACAAAGATTTACGGCGCCGAACATGTGGATTATTCAGCCCAGGCCAGAAAGGATTTGAAGAAGATCGCAGAACTGGGGCTTGAACAGATGCCGATTTGTATTGCCAAGACCCAAAAATCGCTTTCCGACAATCCGATGCTGCTGGGCCGTCCAAAAGACTTTATTAT
>JAYEOJ010000639.1:0-1753 GCA_034722835.1 Bacteroidota bacterium
TATGATCTTCTGATGCAGGTCTGGAAACCAGCTCTTGCCAAGGCCGAATCAGAGGCAAATATGATGCAGAAGATGATCGACCGGGAAGGCGAAGACTTTCAACTGGCTTCGTGGGACTGGTGGTATTATGCCGAAAAAATTCGCAAAGAGAAATATGACCTGGACGATGAAGTGGTACGAAGCTATTTCAGCCTGGAAACCGTGATGGACGGACTTTTTAATGTGGTAACAAGCCTGTATGGTCTCACCTTTGAGCCACGCGAAGATCTTCCTGTGTACCATGAGGAGGTGATGGCCTATGAAGTAAAGGAGGGTGACGGGTCCCACGTGGGCATTCTTTATATGGATTTCCACCCCAGACCAGGGAAAAGAGGCGGTGCCTGGAGTACCAGCATACGCAGGGCCCATGTTAAAAATGGCCAGGAAATTAAACCGGTACACCTGATTGTAATGAACTTTACCAGGCCCACTGGTGACAAACCTGCCCTGCTCAGTTTCGATGAAACCCTCACCTTCTTTCATGAATTCGGGCATGCACTTCATTCCATGCTTACCAAATGTGAGTACCTGGCTGTCTCAGGCACCTCGGTGGCAACCGATTTTGTGGAGCTTCCTTCACAGATCATGGAGAACTGGGCCGCTCATCCCGATGTGCTGCTTACATATGCAAAACACTACCAGACCGGAGAGGTGATTCCGGAAGAGCTTATGGAAAAAATGGAAGCTGCCAGTAAATTCAACCAGGGATTTGTAACCGTTGAATATACCGCCGCATCAATTCTGGATATGGATTATCATACCCTGACAGATGCTTCCGGGGTAATTGCCAATGCTTTTGAAGAGGCCTCCATGAAACGGCTCGGACTGATTAAAGAGATTATCCCCCGTTACAAGTCAAACTATTTCCAGCATATCTTTGCCGGTGGATACTCTGCGGGCTACTACAGCTATATGTGGTCTGAGGTGCTTGATAAGGATGCTTTTAACGCATTTGTGGAAACCAGCCTCTTCGACCAAACTACGGCAGCATCATTCAGGGAGAATATCCTGGAGAAAGGTGGATCCAAAGAGGAGATGGAGATGTATGTGAATTTCCGGGGAGCTGAACCCACCATCGACGCACTGTTGAAAGGCAGGGGTCTCGATTAGATTTCGTACATCCGGGAATAATCAAAAAGAAAACCAGGGGAGTTCGGGTATCTCAGCATGCCTAGACTCCCCTTCCTTTCAAAATGGTTATCACTGTATAGAAGAGTATTTTGATATCCACAAACAGGGACATGTTCTCAATGTAGAGAATATCGTATCTGAGCCTCTTAATCATCTCCTCCACATTTTCAGCATAGCCATACTTCACCTGGCCCCAGGAAGTAATTCCCGGCTTTACTTTGTGAAGGTGTGTGTAATGGGGTGCTATTTCTGTGATTTTTTCAATAAAATACTCTCTCTCGGGCCTCGGTCCAACCAGAGCCATTTCACCTCTTATTACATTGATAAAATTGGGAATCTCATCGAACCTGTGTTTCCGCATCAGCTGCCCGAACCGGGTTACCCTTGGATCATGCTTGGAAGAAAGTTCCGGACCATTCTCTTCCGCATTATGATACATGGAACGGAACTTAAAAATTTTGAACTCCCGGCCATATCTGCCTATGCGATCCTGCCTGTATAATATGGGTCCCGGGGAAGAAATCTTCACTCCAATGATCATGGCCAGACTTAAAGGGATCAGGAAAATCAATGCCAGTATGGA
>JAYEOJ010000640.1:0-7535 GCA_034722835.1 Bacteroidota bacterium
AGAAGCCCAGTTGCATTTTAACCGTCATGGGAATAAAACTATAGTATCGTTTCCTCTCTATCGTCCGGATTGTGCGGTCCGGACCTATGTTAGCAGATGAAGGGGTTCAAGCCGACAGGTCTGAACCATGTGAATGATTATTTGCTAATTTTATCCCCATGAAGGATTTGATTGCATCCCAACGTAAATATTTCCTGGCAGGCCATACGAGGCCCATCTCTGTTAGAAAAAAGAATCTGCGTAAGCTGCACGAGCTCTTGCTGGAGAATGAATCCATGCTGACAGAGGCGATTTACAAAGATTTTAAGAAGCCAGCCCTGGTCACCGTGGAAAATGAGCTCAGTCTTCCATATGGGGAGATTAATGGTGCCATCCGGAATCTGAATAGATGGTCCCGCTCCAGGTGGCGTCTAACCAATCTGGCCAACTTTCCAGCTCGTACCAGGACCAATCCGGTGCCTTATGGCGTCACCCTGGTGATCGGGCCATGGAATTATCCCTTTATGTTGTCTCTGGTTCCTTTGATATCCGCCCTGGCTGCGGGAAATACGGTGATATTGAAACCCAGTGAGGTCACCACGCATTCTTCGGCTGCCATGGCAGCTATAATCAATTCAAATTTTCCCAGGGAGCTGCTTCATGTAGTTGAAGGAGGAGTGGCGGAGACCACGGAACTTCTCAAACAGAAATTCGACAAGATCTTTTTTACGGGGAGTACCCAGGTGGGACGGATTGTGATGCGGGCAGCTGCAGAACATCTTACACCGGTGACCCTGGAGCTTGGAGGAAAGAACCCGGTCATTGTAATGCCCGATTGCCATCTGAAGCGCACGGCTCAGCGGATTGCCTGGGGCAAGCTCCATAACAATGGTCAGGCCTGTGTCTCTCCCGATCACCTCTATGTACATGAATCTATAAAAGATCAGCTTATTCAGGAGATAGGAATGCATATGGACCGCATTACCCAATCTGATCCAAAACAAAGTCCCTTGCTACCGCGTATGGTTAACGAAAGGAACTTTGATCGGGTCCTGGGTTTGATCGATCCAAAGAAGGTGGTTGTGGGAGGTTCAAGTGATCGTTCGGAGTGCTATATAGAACCAACCATTCTGGATGGAATAAGACCGGATGATCCGATTATGCAGGAGGAGATATTCGGCCCTGTCCTTCCAGTTATTACCTATAATAAGCTGGATGAACTTGTGGAATCGTTGAAGATACAGCCCGCTCCCCTGGTACTCTACATCTTCACAAGTAAGAGACGCAAAGCTGAGAAGATTATGAAATCCATCGCTTCGGGAGGAGGCATGATAAACGATGTGGTGATGCATTTTATCAATATGAATGCACCCTTTGGAGGTGTTGGTGCTTCAGGAATGGGAAGTTATCATGGACGGGCAGGTTTCGATGGTTTCAGTCATCACAAAACCATTATGGTAAAACCCATGTGGTTTGAACTCTTTCTGAAGTACCCTCCACATCGCAAGATTTATCTGCGCATTTACCGATCCGTCATTGGAAGATCTTTCAGGAATTTCTGGCGTTAAGCTCTGACAGGTATTCGCTGGGTGTCTGACCCGTTTTCTCTTTGAAGATGGTATTGAAGCTGGATTTGGAATTAAAGCCCGAATCATAAGCAATGGCCAGGATGGTCAAATGCTTCAAATCCTCGCTTTTCATCCGCTCTTTCACCTCCTTAACTCTGTATTCATTGACCAGGGTATAAAAGTTCATTCCCATATGTTCATTGATCACCTCGGAAAGGATATGCCGGGAGATTTTTAAATGATCACTCAGGTCATAGATGGTCAGTTCCCTGTTCAGATAGGGTTTTTCGATGACCATGTACTTTTTGATTTTATTAACAAGATCGGCCACATCCTCCTCTTTCAAACCCGATCTCTGGTACTTTTTTGGATCCGTTTCGATCTCAATTAATTCCATATGGTCCTGAGGCCTGACCACCTCCTCAAAAATACCGGGCTGGTGGAATCCAAATACGCTGAAAAGAAATGAGAGGAGGGTCAGGCTGATAAAGGAGAGTTCATAGGGATCAAAGGGCATAAATCCGACCATTATATCTATCCCTCCAAAAATAAACATTATTACATAGCCTGTATAAAAAGTGATGGAAAGGCCCAGGAGCCATCGAAGAGTGATCTTTTCAGAGGAGTAGCTAAGAAGTTGTTTCAATCGTTTCTGATGCCTGTGTATGATTACGAATGTTGCCACTGAATAGGCACTTATTGACATAAAAAAAGAAAAGGCATAGATAATCCTGAAGGGTATAAAGCGATCCTTCACAAGGAAGCCCTCAGTACCATGCATGACCCGTTCATTAATAAATATAAGGGAGGCAATAAGGAAGATGAAAAAGGGGGCGAAATGCCACAGGTAACGTGGATTCCATTGGGGCCTTTCGGTAGTTATAAATTTTGCATAAAGCAGTAAAAGGGGACCGTAGGTATAGGGAAGAACTTTAATGGTGTATACTTCCAGAATTGTTTCAGTGACCAGGACAATGATCATCTCAATACAGATGGTAAACAGCCAGGCTGCCAGGATCTGATTGGCGTATATCCTGGGCTTTTTGACCGCAATCAGGATGCCGGCAAAGAGGGTCTGGGAGATGCCAATATAGAGGATTTCTTCCATGTCGAAATGTACAAAAATTTAGTTACATTTGAGTTTCATTCAGAACCTAAAAGAGAGCATTTAATGAGTGTATTACTGAATAAGAAGTCCAGGGTCATCGTCCAGGGTTTTACCGGAAGTGAAGGTACTTTTCATGCAGAGCAAATGATAGAATACGGAACCATACTGGTAGGTGGAGTGACCCCGGGAAAGGGGGGGCAGGAACACCTGGGCAAGCCTGTATTTAATACCGTTCAGGAAGCAGTTGAGGAGGCAGGTGCAGATACATCTGTGATTTTTGTGCCACCCCCTTTTGCTGCCGATGCCATAATGGAGGCTGCTGCTGCCGGGATAAAACTGGTGGTTTGCATTACTGAGGGCATCCCTACAGCGGACATGATCAAGGTAAAGACCTACCTGGAAAACAGGGATACACGGCTGGTAGGGCCAAACTGTCCCGGAGTGATCACACCTGGCGAGGCCAAGGTGGGGATCATGCCTGGCTTTATTCATCAAAAGGGAGTCATCGGCATTGTATCACGCTCGGGGACCCTGACTTATGAGGCTGTGGACCAGATTACCAAGACAGGGCTGGGTCAGTCCACCTGCATTGGTATCGGTGGCGATCCCATTATTGGGACCACTACCCTGGATGCCATCAAATTACTGATGGCGGATGAACAGACAAAGGGCATTATCATGATCGGCGAGATAGGTGGAAGCATGGAAGCGGAAGCGGCCTACTGGATCAAGGAGCATGGAACAAAACCGGTTGTCGGATTCATTGCCGGTCAGACCGCTCCAAAAGGGAGAAGAATGGGGCATGCCGGTGCCATAATAGGAGGGAAGGCAGATACTGCTGAGGCGAAGATGAAGATCATGGAGGAGTGCGGAATCACCGTGGTTGTTTCCCCGGCTGAGATAGGAGAGAAGATGGCCTCACTTGTAAACTAGGCAGGCCCCGGATGGTATGCAGTGAGCAGGATATCATTAAAGCTGCAGGGTGGATTGTGAATGCAAAACACCCGGTGGCATTTACCGGTGCCGGAATATCTGTTGAAAGCGGCATTCCACCCTTCAGGGGTGAAGGGGGGGTCTGGTCAAAACACGATCCTTCCATCCTTGATATCGATTACTTCTGCAAGCATCCCTCAGAATCGTGGAAAGCAATTGCAGAGATCTTCTATCATTATATTATGGATGCAAGCCCGAATGCAGCACACTACCTGCTGGCTCGCATGGAGAAGGAAGGCCTGCTTAAATCGGTGATTACTCAGAATATTGATAACATGCACCAGGAGGCCGGAAGCCGGGAAGTCATTGAATACCATGGCAACTCCAAATGGCTGAAATGCAGTCAGTGCGGAGAGCGTTATGAAGTATCCGGGGTAAAGCTGGATCCCCTGCCTCCAAGATGCTCCAACGATCAGGAGGTGTTAAAACCCGATTTTGTATTCTTCGGAGAAGGAATTCCCCCTGAGGCTGCCAGTAAATCCGTGGAGGAGGTTTCCAGGGCAGATCTGCTGTTAATAATAGGCACCACAGGAGAGGTTATGCCGGCAGGAATGCTGCCATCCAAAGCCAGATCTCATGGAGCCAGGATCATTGAGATCAATCCCAGTAACTCAGCTTTTACTGAATCTATGACGGATCTTTTTTTACAGGGTCCGGCCGCAGAGCTAAGCAAGCTGATGGATTCTTATCTTTTTTAATCTCACCTATTTTTCATTTATTTGCATTGTTTCAAATACGCTAAATATTCAACTAATCATGGATTTACTTAAAGGAAAAGTCGCAGTGGTTACCGGTGCTGCACGAGGTATTGGAAGGATGATTGCACTTCGTTTCGCCCAGGAGGGTGCCGATGTGGCATTTACTGATCTTTCCAGGGATGAGAATATGGATACTCTGGAGAAAGAACTCTCCGATCTGGGTGTTAAAGGCAAGGGTTTTGTCAGCGATGCCAGCGATTTTAATCAGGCACAGGAGACCATAGACCAGGTCATCGCCGAGTTCGAAAAGGTGGACGTGCTGGTCAATAATGCCGGGATCACCCGCGATACGCTGTTGATGCGGATGGACGAAGAGATGTGGGACCTGGTGATCAAAGTCAACCTGAAGTCGGTTTTCAATTTTACAAAAGCTGCACAAAAGTATATGCTGAAGGCCCGCACCGGATCCATTATCAATATGAGTTCGGTGGTTGGTGTGAATGGCAACGCGGGACAATCCAACTACTCAGCTTCCAAGGCGGGCATCCTTGGATTTACCAAGTCTATTGCCAAGGAGCTGGGAGCAAGGAATGTAAGATGCAATGCCATTGCCCCCGGATTTATAATTACAGAAATGACCGGGAAACTTCCGGACAATGTAAAAGAGGAGTGGATCAAGAGTATACCGCTTAAACGTGGCGGACTTCCGGAAGATGTGGCAGATGTGAGCCTCTTCCTGGCATCGGACCTGAGCTCCTATATGACCGGTCAGACCTTGCAGGTGTGCGGTGGCATGAGTGTGTAACAGAGTCATATATAGTTATAAGGTGCTAAGCGTCCGCATAAGATCCCTCATTCAGATTTTTCTGTTATCTCTTGTGATTCAGGGATGTGCCGGAAGCTATAGTGTGGTTGAATTTGAAGTTCTGGAACCTGCTACTGTAAATTTTCCCGAACATGTGAACCAGCTTTTGTTCCTGAACAGGGCACCTATTACTGTTGATACCTGGTCGGAACAGAATCAAGTCGGGATGGAGCCCAGACAGCTGGTCCTGCTTGATACCTTAATTATCAATAACCTGTTCAGGGGAGTGCAGGATGTCCTGCGCCAGTCACCCATCCAGACCTTTCACCGCCCCATCTGGTTATCCGAGCGGAGGACAGACACCACCTTGCTGGAGGATAAGGTCCTCACCAAGAGAGAGGTGATGGAAATTTGCTCTGACATGAGGGGCGATGCCATTATCAGCCTGGAAATGTATACCATCGGAATGGATCAGCATTTTGATTATTATAAGGATGCTTCCGATGAGGTACAGAACCAGTATTTTGAGGTATTCAACAGCGTGAAATGGAACATCCATCTGCCTGAAAATCCCAGACCATTTGATACGTATACGACGGTTGACACGCTTTTTTTCCCGGCGATCATAGATGGTGTTTTTCTGGATTTTTCCCCGGGAGTTGATATGATCCGGGAGCTTTTCTACGATAGTGGGTCCAAATATGGTTCTTACCTGGTACCCGTATGGAACCGGACCTCCCGTATATTGTACAGGAAGGGAGATGATTCGTTGAAAGTCGCTATTAAACACACGGATGAAGGTGATTGGGAACATGCATTTTCCATCTGGGACCACTTAAGCAAATCGGGCGACAGCACACTGGTTGCCAAGTCGTATCACAACATGGCGGTCTTTTTTGAGCTGGAGGATAAACTTGATTCTGCCAGTATGATGGTCAATTTGTCCCTGGAACATGACACGCTCGATCCGGTCAGCTTATACCGGGAGGAGCTTGATATAAGATTGTTGAACAAGAAGGATATTGAAAGACAAGTAAGGGTACGTTAGAATGGTTAATAGTAAGCGGTTAATGGTTAGTGGGTTAGTGAGTATGTCTAAGAAATTATGAGAGGAGTAGTGTGATGTATAATACTGTGTTTGTCCTGTTGATAGCAGTTTTGGTTTTCGGGTATGTGCTGGAGAGAATCCTCGACAAGCTTAACCTGGATCATACCATTCCGGTACTGCCGGATGAATTAGCAGGTATCTTCGATGCCGGAGAGTATAAGAAGAGCCAGATGTATAAGCGGGATAATACCCGTTTCTCTTTTGTTAGCAGCTCGGTGAGCTTTGTGCTCATGCTGTTCCTCTTTATTTTCGGAGTATTTGGATGGTACGATGGCCTGATTGACGGCATCAGCAGGCACTACATTATTCATGTGCTTGTTTTCTTTGGAACATTTGCCCTGGCCGGTGATCTGCTGACCACTCCCTTTGATCTCTACAATACCTTTGTCCTGGAGGAACGATATGGCTTTAACCGGACTACCCCCAGGACCTATATTCTGGATAAACTCAAAGGATGGCTGATAGGGGCCATTCTTGGAGGGGGAATCCTGGCCCTGATCACCTGGATCTACATGCTCACCGGAAAATGGTTCTGGCTGATTGCGCTGGGGGTGATGACGCTTATTTCCCTGTTTATGATGATGTTCTACTCCAACCTGATTGTCCCGCTCTTCAACAAGCAGACTCCGCTGGAAGAGGGATCGCTACGGGAAAAGATAGAGAAGTTTTCCGTAAAAGCCGGTTTCAGGCTGGATAACATCTATGTGATGGATGGCTCGAAACGATCCAGCAAGGCCAATGCCTATTTCACAGGCCTGGGCCCAAAGAAACGGATTGTTCTCTTCGATACCCTGATTGAGGATCTGGATGAGGAGGAGATTGTGGCTGTACTGGCACATGAGGTGGGCCATTATAAGAAGAAACATACAACGACCGGACTGATCCTTGCCACCATGCAGTCTGCGATCATGTTCTACCTTTTTTCTCTTTTTGTGGGAGCGGATAGTTTTGCTGTGGCCCTGGGAGGATCAGAGGCATCCTTTCACCTTGGTCTGATCGCTTTTGGTGTGCTGTATTCCCCCATCTCCATGCTGACCGGACTGGGTAGCAATGCACTGTCCCGTCACAATGAGTTTCAGGCTGATAATTTTGCAATGGAGAAATATGAGGCAGACAGGCTTGTTTCCTCCCTGATAAAGCTTTCCAAAAACAATCTCAGCAACCTGACTCCCCACCCGGTATATGTATTCTTTCACTATTCCCACCCTCCTTTACTTCAGAGGATCAAGGCCTTAAGAAATTAGTGGCACAATTGATTTATTGAGTATCTTTATTG
>JAYEOJ010000641.1:0-1749 GCA_034722835.1 Bacteroidota bacterium
CACTACCTCAGCAACCAGGTTTTCCAGGGTATTGCTTACTTCCTCAAGTGCATTCGCCTTAAAGCCCAGATGGCCGCCGGCCTTTGGACCCTCCACCACAAATGCATCCGGCAGGTAGTCGTAATTCTGTTTCCATTTCTGGGTGATGATGCTGGCAGCTCTTCCTGAAGAAACTATGGGGACCAATTTGGTCTTGCTTCCTTTGGTCAGGTAGGAGGGGAGGTCCAGGGGAAGTCCGGCTCCTGAGAAAATAATATCGATGCCTTCTTCAATGGAGGTCTTTACCATGTCTGAAAAATCTGTTAGCACCGACATGATGTTTACTCCCAGTACCCCGGTGGTCATGGTACGTGCTTTCCGAATTTCTCGTCTGACTCCTTCAATATTTCCCTTCTTCCAGCCCAGCTTGTTTTGTGTCCCGGTCTGACCGATGCCCACAGTGGAGATAATCCCTACGCCCCCCATGTTGGCCACAGCAGAGGCCAGCTTTGACAGGGAGATGCCAATACCCATGCCTCCCTGGATGATGGGTACCTTAATCTTTAAATCTCCTAAATTCAGTGATTTCATGCTCATGGCATTGATGAGCTGACAAAAGTAGTCCTTTAATCGACCTATATATATAATAGGGATGAATGAGCATACTTAGGGATGGTTAAGCAATTTGCATCTATATTTGTGCGATGAAGCAGAAGTGCAATAAACCCTTTCCAGTTTCCAAATTTCCTTTTTTTTACGGTTGGGTGATCCTGGCTGCCGGGACCATCGGAATCCTGATGAGTATCCCCGGACAAACTATGGGGGTGTCGGTTTTTACTGAAAGCCTGCTTTCTGACCTGCAGATCAACCGCAACAATCTGAGCCTGGCCTACCTGGTGGGCACACTTGGATCGGGACTGATTATTACAAGGGCCGGAAAACTTTATGATAAGCATGGGGCGCGGGTCATGGCATTTATTGCCGGTGTGATGCTGGGCCTGATGCTGGTCTACCTGACACGTGTCGATCGCATGGTTGCTTCCCTGTCAGAAGCATCCTGGTTATCGCCAGCGTTGGTCACCTTTGTTCTGCTGGCCCTGGGATTCTGGGGGATCCGGTTTTTTGGCCAGGGGCTGCTTACCATGGTAACACGGAACATGGTAATGAAGTGGTTCAACCGGCGAAGAGGACTGGCCAATGCCGTGCTGGGAATCTTCTCTGCACTTGGATTCTCCGTGGCACCAAAGATCCTGGATCAGGTGATTCAAAGATTGGAATGGAGGGGTGCCTGGATTTTTCTGGCCGTCCTGGTTGGGATTGGTTTCGCCCTCTTTGTGCTAATTGTATTCAGGGATAATCCCGAAGCATGCGGGTGTGAGCCCGACGGGAAACTTGGAAAGGTAAAAAAGGGCAGGAGGCCACCCAGTCTGCCTGATCATGATTTCACCCTGAAGGAGGCCAGGCTTACGATTGCTTTCTGGGCCTTTACCCTGGGACTCTCCCTTTCTGCACTCTATATTAGCGGACTCACCTTTCATGTGGTCTCTGTCTTTGAGGCATCCGGACTCACCAGGGAGCAGGGATTGGATATTTTTATTCCGACTTCGCTGATTGCGGTAGGGGTTCAGTTCATGGGAGGGTATGCCAGCGATTATATCAGGCTGAAATTCCTCTTGCTTCTCTTTGCTCTGGGTATTACACTTTCGATTGTGGGGCTCGTTATGCTGGGAGGAAGTGCCCTGGCTTACTGGATGATCATAGGTGGAAACG
>JAYEOJ010000642.1:0-1742 GCA_034722835.1 Bacteroidota bacterium
TGAATTAGTGAATGTATATACATGTACCGCATGTTTAAAATGTTTGTTGCTATGTCCGTGGTCTCAGAAATACGCAGATTCGTCTAACCCAAATATAAAGTTATGAGATACTTCAGGTTTAAACTGACACCTTTCCTTCTGGCTGTTTTTATGGTGGTTTGTACTTCCTGCTCCACAAAAGTCAAACAAACTGAAGAAGAAATGGAACTCCCTAACATCCTGTTTATACCAGTGGATGATCTGCGTCCCGAGTTAGGAGCTTACGGGGACAATACCATTATAACACCCAACATGGATCGGCTCGCCAGGCAGGGAGTCACCTTTAACCGCGCCTACTGTCAGCAGGCAGTCTGCAATCCATCAAGGGCCAGTCTGTTAACAGGGCTTCGCCCCGACTCGATCCAGGTTTGGGATCTGCGAACAGACTTCAGGGACAATGTGCCTGATGTGGTTACACTGCCCCAGTTCTTTAAAGAGCAGGGATACATAAGTATTGGCCTGGGCAAGACCTTTCATAATAACGACCCGGATACCATTTCATGGACAGTCATACCTGAAAATATTAAGGGTTTCCCATTTGATCCCGATGCCGTATATGCCAATGACGAGAACCTGGAAATCCAGAAAATGAAAATCAATAAGCTGAAGGATGATGGAAGATCCAGAATTGATCAGCTGGGCCATTGGTATGTCAAGGCAAATGCCACGGAGAATGCTGATGTTGATGATGACGCCTATTACGATGGGGCGCAGACCACCAGAGCAATCGAAATCCTCAGGGAATTAAAATCAAAGAATAAGCCCTTCTTTCTTTCGGTAGGCTACTACAGGCCCCACCTTCCCTTCAACGCTCCAAAAAAATACTGGGATATGTATCAGCGAGAGGATATTCCGCTTGCCGAAAATCAATTTGTACCAGAAGGAAGCCCGGTCTACCTGGTACACGGAGAAGCGGAATTAAGGGGGTATTCTGATTGCAACGACCTTCCTTTGCCCAATGAGGAGCCCTGGGATGTGGATCGTCAAAGAGAGATAAAGCATGGCTATTTCGCCAGTGTTTCCTATACAGACGCCCAGATCGGGAGGCTCCTTGATGAACTGGAAAGGCTTGAACTAACAGAGAATACAATAATCGTACTGTGGGGCGATCATGGCTGGAAACTGGGAGAGCATAATGGATGGTGCAAGCAGACGACTTATGAGATAGATACCAGGGTTCCCATGATCATCAGCGGATATGGGGTAGCGGCAAAGGGAAAAAGGAGTAATGCCCTGACCGAGTTTGTGGATATTTATCCCACCCTGTGCGACATGGCCGGCTTTCCGGTTCCGGAACAGCTGCAGGGCAGCAGTTTGCTTCCCCTGTTAGAAGATCCCGATAAAGCCTGGAAGAGCGCTGCTTTCAGTCAATTCCTCCTGGGACGTTTTGGCCGTACCACAACCGTGGAGGGTGAACAGATGGGGTATGCCATTCGAACCGAGCGTTACCGCTACGTGGAATGGTATGTGTGGAACGCAGAAGGGAACTCGGCAGGAGATCTTTTATGGCGGGAACTGTTCGATCATCAAAATGATCCCATGGAAAACAAAAACATTGCAGAAGATCCTGAAAATGCAAATATCGTTGCGGACTTATCTGTCCAGCTCAAAAAAGGATGGAGATACGCCAGACCAGCTATTTAACACAAGATTGAAAATGAAAAAACCAGCCATTATACTTACATCCGTCCTTATTGCAGTTG
>JAYEOJ010000643.1:0-1199 GCA_034722835.1 Bacteroidota bacterium
GGTAATATGTCCAAGAGACGGATCAAAGGTCAGTTGTTTCATCAGTTCCCTGGAAGCTACAAAAGCTCCAAGGGGCATTCCCCCTCCAAAACTTTTGGCCAGACAGAGAATATCAGGGACCACATCAAAATGTTCAAAAGCCATTAACTTTCCAGTCCTTCCCATTCCGGTCTGAATCTCATCCAGGATCATCAATGCACCCACTTCGTTGCACCTGAGCCGGACTTTTGCCAGGTAGTCCCCTGCAGGTTCGATAATCCCTGCCTCCGCCTGAATGGGTTCTACGATTACTGCAGCTACTCCCTCATGGATTAAGCTAAGATCCTCCTCCTTATTGAAACGAATATGTTTGATCCCCGGTAACAAGGGGAGGTAACCTGAACGCGCTTTAGCATCACCAAGAATACTCATGGCCCCTTGAGTGCTCCCGTGGTAGGCCTTTTTATATGCAAAAATTTCTCCTCTACCTGTTATTCGTTTCGCCAGTTTCATAGCCCCTTCAATGGCTTCACTGCCCGAGTTCACAAAATAGACGTTATCCAGACTCCCTGGTAGGTGTTTAACGAGCCATTCCGCATATGCCACCTGTGGAGATTGCACAAACTCCCCGTACACCATGGTATGCATATACCGTTCTGCCTGATCCTTAACCGATTTAACCACAGTAGGATGAGCATGTCCCAGGGCCGATACGGATACCCCCGAAACCAAGTCTATGTATGCTTTCCCGGCGGTATCATAAAAGTATATCCCTTCGGCTCTTTCGATCTCAAACTGAAGGGAAGATTCAGAAGTCTGCGCCACGTGTCGCAGAAACAACTGGCGATTGGAAATCATGGATTACTTGATGATCAGGTTGATATCCCGCATCAGTCTTTCTTTGTAAGATTTTCCGATGGGTATGGATTTGGCACCATCTTTTACTTTAATAATCACGGAATTATCTTCAATAACATTGATACAACTGGTGTTTACAATGTAAGAGCGGTGTACACGGGTAAATTTATTGGCCGGTAGTTTTTGCTCAATGGCCTTCATGGTAAAATGAATGGTATACTTATCGGTAAAAGTGTTGAAAATCACATAATTTTCAAGAGCCTCTACCCAGAGAATATCATCATACTTCAACTTCACCAATGTGGCATTCTTCTTTATAAAGATCTCATCTTTACCCAGTTGTTCGGCTGTCATCTGCTCGA
>JAYEOJ010000643.1:1209-1739 GCA_034722835.1 Bacteroidota bacterium
GCCTTGGATACGGCCCTGAAGAAGCGGCCATAATCCACCGGTTTCAGAAGATAATCTGTAACATCATATTCATAAGAGTCAACCGCATACTTTCCTTTGGATGAAACAATGATAACCTGCGGTGGATTTTTCAATGTATGCAGGAGTTCAATACCTGTCATCTCAGGCATTTCGATATCAAGAAAAATAAGGTGAATATCATCGTGTTTTTGAAGAAGGTTAATACCTTCTACCGGGTCCCCACTGGAAGATATCAACTCCAGACCATCGGTTTTTTGAATAAATTCTTCAATAATCCGCCTGGAGAGCGTATCGTCATCTATTATCATGCAATTCATTTCAAAAACGTTTAGTCTAACAAAGGTATTGGCTCATCTAATGAAAGCCACTGTTAATCAAAGATAATTAAACTATGGTAATCACGGGCAAAGGGAGACTAAAAATCGGAACGGTAATCCTGAATAAACTTATTTTCAATAAGATCGGACATTTTAACAGTCGTACGCAACCAGTTCAACAATAACTCCATT
>JAYEOJ010000644.1:0-1738 GCA_034722835.1 Bacteroidota bacterium
GGTACCGAGGGTGGTAAATACCGTATCAAAAAATAGGGTATCCAGGGTAAATTCAAGCCGGGCCTCATTATCTTCAATATAGTTGCGTTCCGGTTGACATGAAAAACAGAGTGCCACCGGGATCAGGACCAAAAACAAAAAGCTGCGAATACCCATCATGCTTGAGTTCTTAACGCAAAAATGGGGAAAATAATATGAGAATGCTATTTTTGTTGCAAACCTGTATATTATGCGCACAACCCTTAGTCTTTCCGTAGTCCTTTTTATGATCATGATCAGTTGCAATGCCCAGAAGGAAGCAGCCGACCTGATTCTTACCAATGGGAATATCTACACTGTCGACGCCGAGTTCAGCATTGCTGAAGCCATCGCCATAAAAGACCAGCGGATCATTGCTGTTGGCAGTACCAGTGAGATTTCACAGAAATATCGTGCAGATAAGGTTCGGGACCTGGAAGGTAAGTTTGTATATCCGGGCTGGATAGATGCACACTGTCACTTTTTCGGGTACGGAATGAACCTGAATGCTGTGGATGTGGCCGGTACTTCCTCAGTGGAGGAAATTATTGAGGTATTAAAAGCCTTCCGGGAGGAGCATCCGGGAGCCTGGATCACAGGAAGGGGCTGGGATCAGAACGACTGGGAGGTCAAGGAGTTTCCCGACAAAACCATGCTGGATAAGCACTTCCCCCTTACACCCATCCTGCTTAGACGCATTGACGGACATGCTGCCTGGGCCAACTCCAGGGCGCTTGAGATAGCCGGAGTTACAGCAGATTCAAAAGTGGATGGTGGCACCGTGATGCTCAGTAATGGAGAGCCCAATGGGATCCTGGTGGACAATGCCATTGGACTGGTGGCTTCAGAAATACCAGGCGCCACGAAAAAAGAAATGATCCAGGCCCTGAAACAGGCAGAGCAGAACTGTTTCAGCGTGGGTTTGACTTCGGTACAGGACGCCGGTCTCTCCCGTACAGTGGTTCAGTTAATCGATTCTCTTCACCAGGCAGGTACTCTAAGGATCCGGATGAATACCTGGCTCTCCCCTTCCAGGGAGAATTTCACATACTATGTTGAAAAGGGACCCTACCAGACCGATTATCTTTCGGTGAACACCATCAAGCTCTTTACAGACGGAGCCCTGGGATCCAGAGGGGCCCGGATGATCGAAGCTTATTCGGACGATCCAGGCAACCTTGGCCTGTATGTCACCCCGCTTGAAATGCTGGAGAACTATTGCCAAAGGGCCTATGAGAATAAATTCGCTGTGGCCACGCACTGTATCGGTGATGGAGCCAACCGTGAAACACTGAAGATATATGCAGCCATCCTTGGGGGTAAGAACGATCGCCGCTGGCGCATCGAACATGCGCAGATCATCCATCCCGATGATTTTCACTACTTCGGAGATTATAACATCATTCCTTCCGTGCAGACCACCCATGCCACCTCAGATATGTACTGGGCAGAAGACAGGGTGGGAAGCGAACGCATCAAGGGTGCCTATGCCTACAAGCAATTGCTGAAAGAAAACGGTTGGCTCCCCAATGGAAGTGATTTTCCGGTGGAACAGATCAATCCCCTCTTCGGCTTTTATGCCGGTGTGGTTCGGAAGGACCAGGATGCTTATCCAGAAGAAGGATATATGGTTGAAAATGCCATCAGCAGGGAAGAGGCACTGCGATCCATGACCATCTGGGCTGCCAGATCGGGCTTTGAAGAGGATCTGAAAGGAAGC
>JAYEOJ010000645.1:0-7462 GCA_034722835.1 Bacteroidota bacterium
TCCATGATTTGAGAATCTTATAGTTAGTAAAGTTGTTTCTAAAAAAACGGGCAAGCTACTTATATCGCACCGCTACAACCGCTTACCCTTGCTACCTTCCGGTCCTGGGGGAATTGAGCAGGAGCTGGTCGTATAAGACTTGCCCGAAGCGCAAATTTAAGAAGAAAAAGCGGTTCTGGCAATATCCTTATGAGGATATACCAGAACCGCTTAAATACGATTATTCAGCTAAGAATGTTGCTGTCCGCTAGTTATCCCCGGGACGCAGGCTCCTGACTGTTGCACCAGCCTGCCACATTTCAGACTCCCGAAGCTCCTTCAGCTCAACTTCAAGGTGGTCTTTGTAATCGGCTCCACTGGTTTTTTCCAGAACAACCTTGGTTTCTTCACCACTCTTTACCCTGTTGTAGAGTTCGTTGAACACAGGTAGTGTGGCTTCCTTGAATTTGGGTTTCCAGTCCAGGGCTCCGCGCTGGGCAGTGGCACTGCAATTGCCATACATCCAGTCCATGCCCTTCTCATCCACCAGGCGAATCAGGCTCTGGGTCAGTTCCTCCACCGTTTCGTTAAACGCTTCTGAAGGAGAGTGGCCATTCTCTCTTAATACCTGGTACTGGGCCTCCATGATCCCCGCAAGGGCACCCATCAGCACACCACGCTCGCCGGTAAGGTCGCTGTAGACTTCATCCTCGAAGGTGGTTGGAAAGAGATATCCCGAACCGATCCCGATCCCCAGGGCCAGGGTACGTTCTTCAGCCTTCCCGGTATAGTCCTGGAAAACGGCATAACTGGAATTAATCCCTGTTCCGGCCAGGAAGTTGCGCCTGACACTGGTTCCTGAGCCTTTGGGGGCCACCAGGACCACATCCACGTTCTTTGGAGGAATCACACCGGTCTGCTCCTTATAAGTGACTGAGAATCCATGTGAAAAATAAAGGGCATCACCCTCTTTCAGGCAGGGCTCCAGCTTGGGCCATACGGCGCGCTGGGCCGCATCGGATACCAGGTACTGGATCACGGTGGCTTTTTCTGCAGCCTCCTCAATGGGAAAAAGGGTTTTACCGGGCACAAAACCGTCCTGTACCGCCCGGTCCCAGTCCGCCTTGAACTCGGGAGCCTGACCGATAATCACGTTGATACCGTTATCCTTCAGGTTCAGTGCCTGGGCCGGACCCTGAACACCGTATCCGATAATTGCAATCACTTCGTCCTTCAGCACATCCTGTGCCTTGGAAAGGGGAAATTCTTCCCGGGTTACGACATTCTCCTCAACGCCGCCAAAATTTAATTTTGCCATTCTGTAATGATGTTATTGTGTTATTGCGTTAATACATTAATACGTTTATAAGTCTATAGCCTGGTAAATTGTTCAATTAGTAGGTTACGGTATCGTTGACTGTCACTTCGTGGTGGGCATCGATCTCCTTCAGGTAGGTGGAAATCTCCTTGATCTGCTTGGTCAGCGCAATGCGCCCTGATCGTGCGAACTGAAGGATCCCGTAGGGCTCCAGAGCACGGAAAAGCTGCCTGGTCTCATCTTTGTGCCCGGTTTTTTCAATAACCGTATATTCAGGCTCAATGGTCAGGATCCTGGCATTGTGCTGCCTGATCAGGCTCTCTACCTCGTCCCCGTTGGCAAAGGCCTCCGTCGGCACCTTATAAAGTGCAATCTCCTGATATACAATCTCATCAAGCGTATGATAGAAGGCCTTCAGGATTCCTATTTGTTTTTCTATCTGCTTGGTTACTGTGCGAGCCATGGCCTCGGTGGCCTGGATCACAATGGTAAAGCGGTAAATTCCCCTTACCTCAGATTCTGAGGTATTGAGACTCTCAATGTTGATTTTTCGCCGTGAAAAGATCACAGTGATCCGGTGCAGAAGCCCCACCTTGTGCTCACTAAAAACCGATATGGTATATTCTTTTTTCATTATTTAATTGTTTTTCTTTTGAATTACGCTTTCCGGGTCACCTCACATTTTACTCAAGTCGGATATCCGATACAGATGCTCCGGCTGGCACCATGGGGAAGACATTCCCCTCCTGCCTCACCTCAATCTCCAGGACACAGGGTCCCTCTTTTGCCAGAAGGTCATCCAGGGCCTGATCAAGGTCTTTGCGCTCCGTTATTTTCTTTGCGGGCACGCCAAAACCCTCGGATATCTTACTGAAGTCCGGGTTGGTCAGTCCGGTACTGGCATATCTTTTATCAAAGAAGAGTTCCTGCCACTGCCTCACCATTCCAAGGTACTGGTTATTCAGGAGGATCATCTTCACAGGAAGATTATACTGGGAGATGGTACCCAGCTCCTGAATGGTCATCTGAAAGCCTCCGTCTCCGGAAATAGAAATGACCGGACGACCCGGGTCTGTAAAAGCAACACCCATGGCAGCCGGCACCCCGAATCCCATGGTTCCCAGTCCGCCCGAGGAAACAAAGGAATTTTTCTCTTTATGCTTATAGTACCTGGCTGCAGCCATCTGGTTCTGTCCCACATCGGTGACTACAATGGCCCGGCCATCGGTCTTTTCCGAAAGCTTGTGGATCACCTCACCCATATTCATCTGCTCACCGCTGGGGAAACAATCTTTGTTGATCACCTTCTCCATCTCAAGCGATTCCAGCTCCCGGAAGGACTCCAGCCATTCGGCATGCTCGGCCGGCTTGATCCTGGGTAACAGGAGCTTCAGGGCCTGCTTGGCATCAGCATTGATGGCCACATCGGTCTTGATGTTTTTATCTATCTCCGAGCGATCAATTTCTATATGAATCACCTTGGCCTGTTTGGCATAGGTACTTATACTCCCGGTCACCCGGTCGTCAAAACGCATCCCAATAGCTATCAGTACATCACACTTGTTGGTATTGATATTGGGTGCATAATTCCCGTGCATGCCCAGCATGCCCACATGCAGGGGATGATCTTCGGGAAAGGCTGAGATCCCGTTCAGTGTATGTCCCACCGGAATTCCCGCTTTCTCTACAAACTCCCGGAACACCTTTTCGGCCCTGGAGATGGTCACTCCCTGTCCACATAAAACAAAGGGCCTTTCAGCGCCATTAATCAGGTCTGCTGCAGCTTCAATGGATTTTGCATTGGGTTGTGGCTTGGGAATATAACTTCTTACCTGCTTACGTTTCTTGTAATTGTATTCCACCTCTTCCACCTGAGCGCTCTTGGTAATATCGATAAGCACCGGACCGGGTCGGCCCGAATTGGCATAGAAGAAGGCCTTGGCCACCACATCACAGATTTCATCGGCACTGGTGATCTGGCAGTTCCATTTGGTAATCGGCATGGATACACTCACCATATCAGTTTCCTGGAAAGCATCAGAGCCCAGCAGGGGTGCTCCCACCTGACCCGTAATACAGACCAGGGGAGTGGAATCGAGCATGGCATCGGCCAGCCCTGTTACCAGGTTGGTAGCACCCGGTCCGGATGTGGTGAAGCAGACCCCCGGTTTGCGGGAGATCCTGGCATACCCCTGGGCCGCATGTACAGCACCCTGTTCATGCCTGACCATCACATGCTTAAGTTTATCCTCAAAATGATACAAGGCATCGTATACGGGCATAATGGCTCCGCCGATATAACCAAAAGCAGTATCTACTCCCTCCTCCAGCAAAGCTCTTACAAGCGCTTCTGCCCCGGTCATTTTTTGTCCGGCTGTTTTTTCTTCAGCTGCCTTCTTTTTTGTGTCTGTTTCCATGCTGATCTATTTTTGTTAGTCTGTTTAAGATTCATTCAATAACCTGATGGCTCCTCTGTCTGCCGACGATACCATGCTGGCATAGGCTTTCAGGGCCTTGGAAACCTCACGTTCCCGCTGCGGCTTCCATCCATCCGGATTTTTATCGGCCTCTTTCCTTCGCTTCTCCAGTTCCCCTTCATCCAGTAATACATCCATGCTACGGTTTGGAATATCGATCCGGATCATATCCCCGTCCCGGATTAATCCGATGGCACCGCCATCAGACGCTTCAGGTGAAATATGTCCAATAGATAGTCCGGAGGTTCCACCTGAGAAACGGCCATCTGTAATCAATGCACATTTCTCTCCCAGGTGTCTTGACTTGATATAGGAGGTGGGATAGAGCATCTCCTGCATGCCGGGCCCTCCCTTGGGCCCTTCGTAGCGGATGACCACCACATCTCCGGCCTTCACCTTCTTTTCCAGGATGGCATCACAGGCATCATCCTGTGAATCATATACTTTGGCCGGACCTTCAAACCGGAGCACCTTCTCCGAAACTCCTGCAGTCTTTACAATGGATCCCTTAAGGGCAATATTCCCTGTTAGAACGGCCAGTCCCCCGTCTTTACTGTAAGCGTGCTCAATGCTCCGGATACAACCGGTTTCCCGGTCCAGGTCAAATTCCTCGTACCTGGTATCCTGGGATCCCAGGGTCAGGTTGAATTTGCCACCCGGTGCTGCCGAATAGAGTTCCTCATTGTGGTCGCAGGGCTGATTATTGATCAGGTCGCAGCACTCCATGGCCTCCCCCAGGGTTCTTCCATCCACCCGGTACACATCCCGGTTGATCAGTCCGCCCCGGTCAAGTTCTGCCAGGATGCCCATAATTCCCCCTGCCCGGTTCACATCTTCCACATGGTAGCTGGAGCTGGGTGCCACCTTGCTTAATACAGGTGTGGTGCGTGACAGGTGGTCCATATCTTTCATTCCAAAATCGACCTCTGCTTCATGGGCAATGGCCAGCAGGTGCAGTACCGTATTGGTGGAGCCTCCCATGGCGATATCCAGGGTCATGGCATTTTCAAAAGCCTCATAGCTTCCAATGGATCGCGGCAGCACCTTATGGTTCCCCTCTTCATAATAAGTGCGGGTATTCTTGATGAGCTGGTGAGCCGCTTTTCTAAACAGATTCTTACGCTCCACATGGGTGGCTACAATGGTTCCATTACCCGGCAGGGCAAGTCCGATGGCTTCATTCAGGCAGTTCATGGAGTTGGCAGTAAACATACCCGAACAGGATCCGCAGGTTGGACAGGCCAGTTTTTCGATTCGGGCCACCTTTTCGTCGCTGACGTTCGGATCGGCCGCCATCACCATGGAATCGACCAGGTCATAGGCATTGTCACCGTCACGCCCCGCCTCCATGGGTCCGCCCGATACAAAGATCACAGGGATGTTCAGTCGCATGGCAGCCATCTGCATACCCGGTGTGATTTTATCACAGTTGGAAATGCAAAACAGGGCATCCACCTTATGGGCATTGGCCATATACTCGATGCTGTCGGCAATCAGGTCCCTGGAGGGAAGTGAGTAGAGCATGCCATCATGGCCCATGGCAATTCCGTCATCGATGGCGATGGTGTTGAATTCTGCAGCAAAATAGCCCGCTTCTTCAAAAATCTGCTTCACCTCCTGTCCGATATGGTGGAGGTGGGTATGACCGGGGACAAACTGGGTAAAAGAATTGGCAATACCAAATACCGGCTTCCCAAACTGACTCTCCTTCATTCCATTGGCCCGCCAGAGGCTCCGTGCCCCTGCCATTCTGCGCCCCATGGTACTGGTATGGCTCCGGTATTGAATCTTCATTGTAATTCTCTATTTCTTCATTAAAAAAGCCATCCTCTTTCCTGAGAATGGCTATTTGTTTCTATCTGCTATATACCACCCTCAGGCCCGCCCTGGATCAATCACCAGTACCAGCACCACGAGTAGAATATGCAGAATGTTGTTAAGCATAGTTTTAAAACATTGTTCAAATATAGAGATAAATTTAATTCGCAAGCTCAATTCCCTAAAAAAATAACAATTTATTCGAGTTCGGGCTGTTCTTCTTCCGATTCGGAAGGCAATTCAAGAATCTCTTTGGATTCAGGGGCATCCAGGGTTTCCACGGTGCGAAGCTTCCTTTCGATCTGATTGGTCCGGGTGGTTTGCAACTTATCCAAGGTGCCGGTAGCAGTATCCAGCTGCTTTCTCACCTTCTTCAGATGATCTGAAAAAGTCTCAAACTCGGCTTTCACAGCCCCCAGCACTTTCCATACCTCGCTGCTTCGTTTTTGTACAGCAAGGGTCCGGAAGCCCATCTGCAGACTGTTCAGCAAAGCAGACAGGGTGGTGGGACCTGTGACCGTGATCCGGTGGTTCCTCTGAAGGTTCTCAAAAAGTCCGGGATGCCTTAAGACTTCTGCATAAAGGCTCTCCACAGGAAGGAACATAATACCAAAATCAGTGGTATGGGGAGGATCCAGGTACTTTTCGCTGATATCTTTGGCAAATCCTTCCACCGATTTCATCAGAATCTTCTGGGCCGCTTCGATCTGCTCGGGATTTCCCTGGTCATAAGCGGCCAGCAGGATCTCATAGGACTCAATGGGGAATTTTGAGTCCACCGGTAACCAGACCTCCTCGTCCGTGCTTTTCCCCGGCAACTTGATTGCATATTCCACATGGGCCTGGCTACCCTTTTTCGTGGAGACATTCATGCTGTACTGTTCGGGTGTCAGGATCTGCTCCAGGATATTCCCCAGCTGATACTCACCAAGCACCCCCCGGGTCTTCACATTTGAAAGTACCTTTTTCAGATCCCCTACCCCGGAGGCAATGGTTTGCATCTCTCCCAGTCCTTTATGAACCTGCTCGAGCCTTTCGCTCACCTGCTTAAAGGATTCTCCCAGTCTCTTCTCCAGGGTTGTCTGTAGCTTCTCATCAACGGTCTTGCGCATCTCGTTCAACTGCTTTGTATTATCATCACGGATACTCAGGAGCTGCTTTTCGATAGTCTCCTGGATTCCCTTCATGTGGTCCGTTGCCAGCTTATTATTATCAATCTGCTGCTTGTTAAAATCCCCGAACTTCTGCCTGATTAATTCGTTCAGCTCTTTGATATTGGAGGCAAACTTTTCCTCGAAAGACTGGAGTGCCCGGGTCAGCTCTTCCCGGTTGGACTTGGCAGTTTCCTGGTTCTCCCTTCTGTTCCGTTCAAATTCATCTTTCTGGGTTCTCTCGCTTTTTTCAAGAAGCTCCTTTAACTTGGGGCCTGCATCGTCCGATCCCCTCTTTCTCAGAGCAATAAACACATTTACGATGGCAAGCAATATCAGAGCGCCCAGCAAGATTTCTGTCATGATCCAGGTTTTATTCTTTAAAGATAGCACAATCGGAAAAAATATAACTTTGTTATATGTCGGATGAGAAGAAGCGGTTTATATACAGCCTGGTTTTTCCCGGTTTCTTCCTGTTGCTGATCTGGACAGTGGCATTTTTCGAGTTCAGCATGGAACTCTCCTTTGCGCATGGGGGTGTCTACCCCAGGAAGTGGAGCGGACTACAGGGGATCCTATTTTCACCCCTGATCCACGGGGGATGGAGGCATCTGATCAATAATTCCATGCCTGCCTTCCTGCTCAGTCTGGCACTATTTTATTTCTACCGGGATATTGCCTATAAGATATGGGGACTGATCTACCTGATGGGTGGTATA
>JAYEOJ010000646.1:0-7439 GCA_034722835.1 Bacteroidota bacterium
GGACTGGCTGAGGGACTTTCCTTACAATGTAGGATTCCAGCCCATCCTGTTTATTATGGCTGCTTTACTGGCCATTATCATCGCCATGGTAACGGTTACCTTCACTTCATTAAAAGCAGCGCGAACAAATCCAGCCATATGTTTGCATTATGAATAATTGCATTACTCATTAAAAGTTGAACAACATGTGGAAGAATTTTGTGCGTGTTACTATCCGTAGCATTAGTAAGAACAAGGCTTTTAACGCAATTAATATAGCAGGACTGGCCATGGGCCTTGCCAGTGCCATTTTTATTATTCTGTATATCATCAGCGAACTCAGCTATGACCGCTTCAATGAGCGAGCGGTGGATATATACAGACTTTACATCGATGGCAAGATGGCCGGTGAGGAATTTAAAGGAGCATGGAACAGTCCGGTAATGGGACCCACCTTTCATGAAGAAATTCCGGAGATAGAGAGTTTCTGCCGCTTCGATTTTTACGGCAACCAGTTGATGTGGGTCGATCCCGATAATAAGTATTTGGAAGAGAGTGTGATGCTGGCGGACTCATCCTTTCTTGAAATGTTTACCATTAAGCTCCTTCAGGGAGATGCCGCCACCTGCCTGGATGAACCCAATACCATCCTGTTGTCTGAGTCCAAGGTGGCTCAGTATTTTCCAGAAGGTGATCCCATCGGGAAGTCTGTGGCTTTGAATGAGGCCTCCAACCTTTACAGAGTAACAGGTGTGGTGGAAGATGTTCCGAGGACCTCTCATTTTACTTACGAATTTATTGCTTCTTACTCTTCAGATGAGCGAAGTAATACCACCTTCTGGTTCAATAATTGGATGATGACCTACATCATGGTTCGTCCTGGTACCGACCAGGAGGAGCTAAACAGCAAGATCAAGGCATCTCTGTATGAGAATATCCGGGGTCAGCTCATGCAATTTATGGGAATCACTCCCGAAGAGTTTGAGGAGGCCGGGAATAAATACGGGATCATGACTCAGCCCTTGCTGGATATTCACCTGGACAAAGGAATTGATCTTCCCAATGAAGCGGGTTACCGTCCCATTGGAAACCGGAGCTACCTGGTGATTTTCGGGGTGATTGCTTTTTTTATCCTGGTGATCGCTTCCATAAACTTTATGAACCTGAGTACCGCCAGATCACTGAGCCGGGCCAAGGAGGTAAGCCTGAGAAAGGTGGTGGGATCGGACCGGAAACACCTTGTCAGGCAGTTCCTGTTTGAAAGTGTATTTCTGAGCTTAATCTCCCTGGTTCTAGCCCTTATTGTTGTGGTGGCTCTGATCAATCCCTTCAATCGGCTGGTGGGTATGAACCTGGTCTTTGGAGACATATTCAGCTGGTATATGATTCCAGCATTTTTGATCCTGGCCATCCTAGTTGGATTGCTTAGTGGCAGTTACCCTGCCTTTGTACTGGCCTCCTTTAAACCTATCTTTGCCCTGAAGGGGAATGCCAGCGCCAAAAATGGAACCACCGTACTAAGGAATGCCCTGGTGATTATACAGTTCTCCATTTCAATGATTATTATCGCCGGCACCCTGGTTATTTATTGGCAATTCCAGTACATGACCAACAAGGACCTGGGTTTTGACAAGGAACAGCTGGTTGTTCTGGAACGCCTGCATCCCCTGGACAACCAGATTCAGGTTTTTCGTGATGAAATAACCAGCCATTCTTCCATCCTCAATGCAACAAATTCCACTGCCTACCTGGGAATAACTACCAGCAACAGTACCTATGGCATTAAGGGCAGGCCTGCAGAAGAGAGTGCCATGATGTTTGTCTATTATACGGATGAGGAATTTATGGAGACCTTTAAATTCGAACTGGCTACACCCGATAGTCGTTTCCTGTCGAAAGATTTTCCGGGGGATTCATCGGCCTGTCTGATCAATGAATCTACTATCAGGAAATATAATCTGGAGGATCCCATGAATACCAGGTTTCTGGCACCTGGGGAGAGTGGATTTGAACATGAATTAAGGGTAATTGGGATCGTGAAGGATCATCATTTTTCAAGCCTTAAGGACGAAATTGGCGCCCAGATAATCATGTTGAAACCACAAGAATGGGACTGGAGCGGATTCATCACTCTGAGGCTTGCAGCAGGGAAAGAAAATATCCAGGCCGGCTTGGATCATGTGGATAAAATGTGGAAGCAGTTTACCAATGATGAACCCCTTCAGTACTACTTCCTGGATGAGCAATTGCAAAAATATTATGCAGAGGAGAAGCGTACCGGAGCCATCACCATGATTTTCTCCATCCTGGCCATTTTTATAGCTTCCCTGGGACTATTCGGGCTTACTCTCTATAATTCACAGAAGCGAATTCGGGAAATCGGGATCCGGAAGGTAATGGGAGCTACTGAAGGCAATGTAATTGCCGTGATCTCAAAGAGTGTGGTATATGCGGTGGGGATCTCCATTCTGATTGCCATGCCTGTAGCCTACTTTATGATGCAGGACTGGCTGAGGGATTTCCCCTACAATGTTGGATTCCAGCCTATATTATTTATTATGGCTGCATTACTGGCCATTATTATAGCCATGGTGACGGTCACCATCACTTCTCTAAAGGCAGCCCGGATCAACCCGGCACAGGCACTACACTACGAATAGGGGAATCGAGCAATCCCAGCAGGATCAGAATTGAGCCTTTTCTTTTAGAATACGGAAAAAGCCGGTGTCTACCCAGTAGATGTCGGCATTTCCATTTCCGGGGGAATCGTTCAGTGTCTTCAGGTTTTCATAATTCCAGTCAGCTTCCTCAATTTCATTGGTCCGGGTGGCCATGAAGAAGAAGGCCTCTCCATCTGGAGAGACATAGGGCGACCAGCCACGGGCATTGTCCATGTTCACCTGTGCTCCCATATTCACCGGCTCGGACCAGTGGTCTTTCTGATCCCTGAAAACCATGTAATAATCAACCCCGTCATAGGCATCAGGCATTCCCACAGCCGGGACAATCATATAGCTTTCATCGGGGGCCACAAAGGCGTTAAAACGGTTGGTGCCACAGTTGACCTGTGCGGGTAACAGTTCTGGCTCCTGGAAAGCACCATCTATCCACCGGGATCTGAAAACCTGGTTCAGGCCACTTCCTTTTGCATTTCGGGTGAAGTAGAGGGAGCCATCGTTTGTAAGAGAAGGGAAAAATTCCCCGCCATCGGTATTGACCGGTTCGCCCAGGTTTTGAGGGACACCCCATGCTCCTGCACTCTCCCGCTCCACCACCCAGATGTCCTGGTCACCCACCTCTTCTTCGCCATCGGGACGGTTGGAGAGAAAGAAGAGTTTCGATCCATCGGCAGAGAGGGCCGGCTCAAAATCCATAACTCCGGGCCCGCCCGAGAAGGGGACAATCTCCGGGGGTAACCAGAGACCGTTTACCTCTTTGGTATACAGAATGGTTGAGTAGGTGTAGTTGCCAATGGCCACACAAAAATATACCTCCTTGCCATCCGGGCTTATGGCCACATCACGGGGAATTACCCGAGGTGGAAACCACTTCCAAATACCCCCTGGTGGATATTACCGGGAATCCGGGTGCTTAATCCTCCACGCCAAACTTAAAGATGGTCTGGGAGACAAATTTTTCTTCCGGTCGAAGCACGGTGGAAGGGAAGTCGGGCTGATTGGGCGAATCCGGAAAATGCTGGGTTTCCAGGCAAAATCCCGAATGCTGGCCGAAGGTGGTTTTACCCGACGACAATGATCCATCCAGGAAGTTTCCTGTATAGAATTGCATCCCGGGTTCGGTGGTGCTTACCTCCACAAAACGCCCTGTTTTGGGATCCATTGCTTTGGCTGCCAATCTCTTTTCTCCTGCAGATCCATCAATCACAAAATTATGGTCATATCCCACCGGATCGTTACCCAGCTGGTCAAAACGATCCCCGATTACCGTTGGTTTTCTGAAGTCGAATGGAGTCCCTTCCACATATGCCAGTTCGCCGGTAGGGATCAGCTCATCGTTTACAGGAGTATATTTGGATGCATTTATATATAGTATATGGTCCCTGATACTTCCTTCTCCAGCCAGGTTGAAATAGGCGTGGTTGGTCAGGTTCAGCACGGTTGTTTTATCTGTTTCAGCTTCATAAGTAATAAAAAGCTGATCCATCAGCAGTTCATAGGTCACTGTGACACTCAGGTTGCCAGGATATCCCTCTTCGCCGTCCTGACTCAGGTAGCTGAGCCGCAGAGCAGCCCTTTCATCACAGGAAATCACTTCAGGACCCCATAGTACGTCATCAAATCCTTTCACTCCTCCATGCAGCGTGTTGTTTCCATTGTTGGCAGCCAGCGTATAAGTCTCTCCTTCCAGTGTAAACGCGGCATTTGCAATCCGGTTTCCATACCGTCCTATAAGGGCCCCAAAATTGGGATGGCCTGCCAGGTACTGTTCCAGATTATCAAATCCCAGGGTAATGTTTCCAGGTTTTCCGTTTTTGTCAGGTACAATGATTTCTGTAATGATGCCCCCGTAGTTCATGATCTTCACCACTATATCCAACTCATTTTTAAGTGTATAAAGCATGACCGAATCTCCTTCCGGCATCATGCCAAAGAAGGACTTCTCTACCTTGCATTGGGGATTTTTTTGTACGGTCTCGTCGGCCTTTTTCCCTGACTTGCAGCCGGTCAGGATCAGGATGAGTGCAACAATCAATGAAAGTCCCGTAATCAGGGGAAACTTTGATAATTTGTAAATTTTCTTGTCCATATGAAAAGTTATTGGGTTTTTGAGTTATTGCTTATCAAATTCCATCCTTTCTCCCCGGACCATCTCATTAAAGAGCCCGTCCTTATAGGCCAGCTGTCCGTTTACCCAGGTATGGCTCACTTTGGAATGGAAGGTTTCTCCCTCCATGGGTGACCAGCCGCATTTGTAATGGATGTTTTTATGGGCCACGGTCCACTCCTGATCCATATCCACCAGTACCAGGTCCGCTTTCAACCCGGGTTCTATAAATCCGCGGTCTTTTACTCCAAACAGTCTGGCCGGGGCATGGCACATCTTTTCCACCACTTTTTCTATGCTTATTTTTCCCTGGTGGACCAGTTCCAGCATGGCCGTCAGCGCATGCTGTACCATGGGGCCGCCTGAAGGTGATAGGAAGTACTTACTCTGTTTTTCTTCGATGGTATGCGGGGCATGATCGGTGGCAATCACATCCAGTTTATCATTCAAAACAGCAGCCAGCAGGGAATCGCGGTCATGCATGGTCTTTACAGCAGGGTTCCACTTAATCAGGGGCCCCTTATGTTCATAATCCCCGTCATGGAACCAGAGGTGGTGAATGCATACCTCGGCTGTGATCCTTTTCTTATCAAAATCGGTTCCCTGCTGGAACAGGTCCAGTTCTTTAGCTGTGGAGATATGAAGTACATGCAAACGGGCATTGTGTTTTTTTGCAAGTTCCACTGCCAGGGAGCTTGAAAGATAACAGGCCTCTTCGCTGCGTATCTGGGGGTGCTGACTCAGGGGTACTTCCTCCCCATAGCTTTCCCTTGCCTTCCTGGTATTCTTTATAATGGTAGCCTCATCTTCACAATGGGTGGCAATGAGTGTTGGGGATCCGGCAAAGATCTTTTCAAGGGCTTTCCGGTCATCCACCAACATGTTCCCGGTGGATGATCCCATGAAGACTTTAAGCCCGCAGTTTCTTGAAGGATCCAGCTTTTTTATCTCCTCCATATTATCATTGGTGGCTCCCAGGTAAAAAGAGTAGTTGGCCATGGAGACCTCCCGGGCCCTGTCATACTTCTTCTCCAGCTCCTCAATGGTGGTGGCCTGTGGTTTGGTATTGGGCATCTCCATAAAGGAAGTGATCCCTCCGGCCACTGCAGCTTTCGATTCGGTGGCGATCTCCCCCTTATGGGTCAATCCCGGTTCCCTGAAATGCACCTGGTCATCGATAATTCCAGGCAGAAGGTACTTGCCGCCGGCGTCAACTATCTCAGCCAGCTCCTGCTCGGCACCGGGGTCCCCTGTCCCAACAGCACGAATAATCCCTCCTCTGACCAGCACAAAGCCTTGGCTGATGGTACCTTCGTTAACAATCTTTGCGTTCTTAATCAGGTAGTTATTCATGCTTCTGCTCTTTTATAGCTTGTGAACCAGCTGCCCATTTTCAATCCAATCACCCCGAAAATGGCTTCGCTGACAATTTTGCCTGACATCTTAGAGGTTCCCTCCTTGCGATCTGTGAAAATTATGGGAAGCTCGAGGATATTGAAGCCATATTTCCATGCCTTGAACTTCATTTCAATCTGGAATGCGTAGCCTTTGAATTTTATCTTGTCAAGCCTGATTGCCTCCAGCACTTCCCTTCGGTAGCAGACAAAGCCTGCGGTGGCATCGCGCACCTTCATCCGGGTGATCTGTCTCACATAAACCGAGGCAAAGTAGGAGATCAGCACCCGGCTCATGGGCCAGTTTATCACATTTACACCTGATATATACCTGGAACCGATGGCCACATCGACCGAATCATTTTCACAGGCATCGAAAAGCCTGGGCAGGTCGTGGGGATCGTGAGAAAAATCGGCATCCATTTCACATATATATTTATATCCCCGGTCCAGGGCCCAGAAAAACCCTTTGATATAGGCGCTCCCCAATCCCAGTTTCCCGCTTCGTTCAATCAGGTGGAGCGATTGGGTATGTTTTGACTGCAGTTCTTTGATCCGTGCACCGGTGCCGTCGGGCGAATGATCATCTACAATCAGCAGATGCACCTTGATGGGTAGTGCCAGGACCACTTTTACAATCCTGTCAATATTCTCAATTTCATTAAATGTGGGTACGATGACCAGCCTTTCACTCATATTGTAAGCCTATGAAACAAAATTACACCAATTTTTGAAGTTTTTGTTAGGCAGGCAAAAGTTAAACCTTATATTTGCAGCCCCTTTACAGAAGGGAAGTTCATTGAAAAGTGTTTTATGATATGCTGATTACCAGTCGAATAGGGTTTTTTATGAAAAAAATCAAAAAAAGATTTGGAGATTCAAATCTAAAGCGCTTATCTTTGCATCCGCTTTTGACAAGCAGTTGTTCTAAAAATGTGTTGAAACTGAGCTCACGAACGAAGTGAGTAATTGTGAAGAAAGTTTTTTGAGGATTCAGATAATGTTATTATCTTTGCAATCCGCTAAAACGGAAGAATACAGAACAAAGTTCTTTGAAAATATTGAAGTAAGAAATAGGTAAAGAAGTCACCTGAAATTCCAAAATGAATTTTAAGGAGTGAAGAATCTTGAGCATATTAAATTTTTTATACAACGAAGAGTTTGATCCTGGCTCAGGATGAACGCTAGCGGCAGGCCTAACACATGCAAGTCGAGGGGTAACGATGTCTTCGGACAGGCGACGACCGGCGCACGGGTGAGTATCGCGTTTGTAACCTACCT
>JAYEOJ010000647.1:0-1723 GCA_034722835.1 Bacteroidota bacterium
TCTCCCATGCATTATCAGGAACGATCAGCCCCACGGGACCATGACCCGGACGGAACAGAGTAGCCCTGGCCAGACCAGGAGGTCCGTATCCGGTAATATAGGGCCTGGTATCGCTGTCTCCAAGTGGTATCAGGTTCTCAAGTTCAAGGGTGTCGTCCGACCTGTTAATAAAACGAATGATCCTGCATCCATACTCCTGTTCCGTATCGGTGTCCGGAACCATGTCTGATACGATCACCTGCAAATTCAATTCCCGGTGGGTAAAGGCATCTTCCGCTCCTGCTTCAAACCCGCGTGAATAAACTGTGCTTCCATTAACTTCAACCGAAAACAGAGAAGCTCCCTCCTCTGAAATAGAAGCAACAAGTTCAGGAAACAAATCGATCATATATATGTTTGGCTGAGCAAATATACCTGAACAGAGGAGTGCTGGCAGGATCAGTTGTAACAACAGGAGCTTTCTCTTCTTCATGATATCGAAAGGTAAAAACAGTTTTATTCCTTATCAAGCCCCTGAGGGTAGCGGAGAATATCTAAATTGCAAATGTTGGCTTCCGGGTACGCCATGCTCCCCTTGTAAAATCCGGGACCTCAACGGGCTGACTGCCTTTGGCAATGGATTCGCCGGAAAGTCCGACAACACAGCTCATGAGGACCGATTCATATACATCAATCGGGGTTTGTTTTTTATCACGGACCGCCTCAGCAAAATAACCCAGTTCGATCAGGTCCACTCCGCCATGCCCGCCTCCCTGGTAACTACCCTTTTTCTGCCAGAAACGGTGATTGTACTTATTCTGGTAAGGTGGAAATGCTTCCCATTGATGGTATTCCGGACTGGTATCTTTTATATAAAGTGCATTGCGTTGTTCGTTATAGATCCCTCTTGTTCCCTGAACTTCCCAGCGGTTATCATATGGACGCGGAAGCTGCATATCATAATTGATCACAATGGTTTTTCCCATTTTTGTTCGAATCATACTGCTTACAATATCTCCCTGCGCATATTTCCTATGGGCACCGGGGTGGTCTTCCCCAAACTCATCACTGAAGTAGGCATTAATTCCTTTGCTGTCTGTGGCCATGGAGGTAATATGATCAAATGTATCCCCACAGGGGATATCCAGCCAGCTCAATACAGGTCCCAGGCTGTGTGTCGGATATTGATCGCGGTTATATTTTAGCAGAAATTCGGCCGGCCATCGATCCTCCCCCGTCTCTGAATCAAAAAACCAGTGATCGATACAATCGTGAGAATGAGCGCAATGACAATGAACAATATCCCCAAACATCCCTGCTCTGATCATGTTCAGGATGGCCAGATTATCCTGCCGAAAGCTCCAGTTTTCCATCATCATGCATGGCATACCGGTCTCTTCGGAGGTATTTACCAGTTGCCAGCACTCATCTGTGGATAAGGCTGCAGGAACTTCCACAGCCACATATAAGCCGGCTTTCATTGCATCCACAGCCATGGGCGTATGCCATTGCCAGTAGGTGGCAATAAGCACGGCATCCAGGTCATCCCGTTCCAAAAGATTCTTGTAATCCAGCTCGTTTTTACCATATTCGCTCGCCTTTTGACGTCCATGCCTCTCTATAATTTCCTGCGCAGCAGTCAGAGCCTTCGGATCAATATCGCAAATAGCCGGAACGTTCACCCAATCGATACTCAACAATTCATTTAACAATGATCTTCCCCTATTACCCAGGCCTATAAAAC
>JAYEOJ010000648.1:0-1723 GCA_034722835.1 Bacteroidota bacterium
GGATTCTGTGGCCAATCCGTAACCTTGGGCGATTAATTGTCCAAATGTCATCTGGGTTGGTTTCATTCGACCGGATTATGACTGTGATCAAAGAGCAGCGTGAGCCCCTCGATACCGGTGAATACCTCCCGGAGGACACGGTGGAAGGCTCCCTCGAATTTGTAAATATCGCCTTCGCTTATGACGACGCCCCAAATGTGTCTGTCCTGCAAGATATCAGCTTCTCGGTCAAACCTGGGCAAGTGATAGCCTTATTAGGATCAACTGGCTCGGGAAAAACGACCATAGCTAATTTGCTGCCTCGTTTTTACGAGTACACAGAAGGAAAAATATTTCTCGATGGTATTGAACTGAAGCGTTATCCTCGAAATTTTCTACGCAGCCAGATTGGCACTGTGGAACAAGAACCATTCCTCTTCTCGAGAACGATTCGTGAAAATATAACTTACGGTATCGACCGCGAAGTTACCCAAGAGGAAGTCGAAGAAGCCGCTAAGGCAGCCGCAGTCCATAATTCGATCATAACATTCCCCGATAAATACAATACACTCGTTGGAGAAAAAGGCGTTACGCTATCGGGCGGACAAAAGCAGCGCGTAGCGATTGCCCGTACGATCATAAAAAACCCCCGAATACTCATCTTTGATGATGCCACCTCCTCTGTGGATTTGGAAACCGAAGCTGATATCCGTCAAGCATTAGAAAAACTGATGGAAGATCGAACCACCTTTATAATCGCACACCGCATCCAATCGGTTATGAAAGCGGATTTGATCGTAGTTCTAGATAAAGGTCGCATCATTCAGATTGGCACCCATCAAGAACTCTTAGCTCAAGAAGGCGTCTACCGAAAAATCTATGATATTCAAACCCAGATCGAAGTTCAGTTGGAAAAAGAAGTCGCCAGCGCAGAGATGGGGGTCTAATTATGACTGAACAATATTTCGAAGAAGAAGAATTTACTACCCAATTTACCAGAAAAACCACTCTACGAATTGTGCAGCTGTCCAAGCCCCATTGGAAATGGGTGCTCGGTTTCCTGTTGATGATTACGCTGGTTTCAGTTCTGGATTCATATTTCACTTTCCTCACCAGTCTTATCATCGACCAAGCCATTTTGGGAGATGATATTGAAGCTCTGAAAAACATCATCATCCGTTATGGATTGCTGATCCTAGTTCAAGCCGCTGGAGTTTTCGGGTTCATCTATCTGGCCGGAATACTGGGCGAGCGCATTCGTTATGATCTGCGAAAAAAGATGTTCGTTCATCTACAAGAACTATCACTTTCTTACTATAACGTTACGCCAGTTGGTTGGATCATGTCCCGCGTGACATCTGACTCTGAACGCGTAGCTGAACTTGTAACATGGGGATTCTTAGATGTCACATGGGGAATTATGAACATTGCTACGGCAGCATTTTTCATGCTAATGATTAATTGGCAATTGGCTCTGATAGTATTCCTGGCAATTCCAATTTTACTTTTCGTTGCTGCGCAGTTTAAAAAGAAAATCATCATCGAGTTTCGGGATGTACAAAGGATTAACTCCAAGATCACAGGAGCTTTCAACGAAACGATCACCGGAGTTCGAGTGATCAAAGCCTTTGGTAGAGAAGAACACAACATGCAGGAATTTGACGTGCTGACCAGTGAAATGTATCGTGCCGGTTACAGGGCCGCGTGGCTGTCAGCATTATTCCTGCCTGTAGTGATGTTGATC
>JAYEOJ010000649.1:0-7423 GCA_034722835.1 Bacteroidota bacterium
CTGCTTATATCGAAGCGAAGTTGGGTAAAAGGAACCTTGATCTCTGCTGTCCAGCCCTTGTCGTCAATCCGGGTATTTGCCCACCAGATAGCATCCCAGGTAGGATCTTCGTTGCTTCCGTCACCGGACATGTAAAAATCCGCTTTGGATCCGGCGACACTTATGAGAAAGACAAAGGCGGTCTGAAGATCGTGGTAACTGTCAAACAAAAAAGCTACCATGTCTCCGTCGATTTCATCTCTTCGGGTAAGCCTGCTTACAATGCTATCGGGAGCTGTATCAAAGGCGCGGATTCCCACGTAAATGTAGTCCCTGTCAAAGATTACTTTAAACCGGGTTTCCTGGGTGGGAGTCCGGTCGTCATAAGGCTCATGCATCTGAAATCCACCTTCCCAGGGGACAGCGTCCCAGGCTTCATCGTTCAGCCAGCCGTCAATTTCAGGAGGGATCTGAACCTCTTTAGTGGTATAAGTCTTTTTTGTATAGGTGGTATCCTGCTTCGAAAAGGAAGGCATAAAAAATCCACTCAGCACAATTAACATTACTAGTCTTCTCATCGAATCTATGTTAATGGCTTAAGTGGTGCTGCAATTATACAATAAATTGCTGGAATATTCAAACTGAACTATCGCTCTGAAAGCCGGGAGATCTCCCGGATCTGCACCTGCTCCTCAAGATACTGTCCCTCATCGGGCAGTGCCTGGATGGACCGCACAACGTCCATGCCATCTACGACCTTTCCAAATGCTGCAAAACCCTGTTTATCCGGATTCCTGTCACCGCCATAATCCAGCGATGGCTGGTCGCCAATACAGATAAAGAATTCGGTGGAAGCGCTGCCAGGTTTATTCCGGGCCATGGAGATGATCCCATCCCTGTGCAGAATTCCGGTCTCCCGGGTGGTCTCATGGACAATGGGAGTAATGGTATCCAAAATATCGTCATGAAAGAGCCCGCCCTGGATCACTTCGATCTTCACCTTGCTTTGGGGCTGATTATCCATGCGAACCACTCTGTAGAATACACTGTTTGTATAGGTCTCCTTGTCCACATGGGCCAGGAAATTATTGGCTGTGACCGGAGCCTTCTCCGGATAGAGTTCCACGGTCAGATCGCCCATATCGGTTCGGATAAGTACCATGGTGGCCGGCCGGTCACAGGAAACCGGCCCGGCCACCATGATGATCAATAATGACAGAACCGGACTATACCAGCTTATGTTTCTGAACAAATTCATCAAGGACACTTTTCAGGTCTGGTTCACCAATTTCCTGCAGGTCGTAATAGACCCTGGTATTTGGTTTCTTTATGTCGATCAGGCGGTTCAGATCGATGGGGGTTCCTATGATCACTGAATCGCAATCGGAATTATTAATTGTGGCCTCAAGATCCTTTAACTGTTGTTTCCCATAACCCATGGCCGGAAGAAGGGTCCCGATTTCCGGGTATATTTCAAAGGTTTCACTTAGCTTACCTACCGTGAATGGTCTTGGATCGACCAGAGCGGCTGCACCATATTTTCTTGCGGCCAGCACACCGGCTCCCAGCTTCATTTCCCCATGGGTAAGGGTGGGACCATCTTCCACCACCAGCACCCGCTTCCCTTTGATCACCTTCGGATCATCCACCCGTATGGGCGAGGCCCCGTCAATAACCGTTGCTTGGGGATTCACTTTCTCAATGCTCTCCCTGACCACCTGGACACCTTCTGGTGAGGCACTGTCTATTTTGTTGATCACAATGACATCAGAGGTACGCAATACCACCTCTCCCGGGTAGTAGCTTAATTCATGGCCGGGCCTGTGCGGGTCCACCACACCGATGGTCAGATCAGGTTTATAAAATGAAAAATCGTTGTTTCCTCCATCCCACAGGATCACATCACATCCATCAGGATCAACTTCTGCTGCCCGAACAATGGCCTCATAATCCACACCGGCATAGATCACATTTCCCCGGACCACATGGGGTTCATATTCTTCCATCTCCTCGATGGTACATTTGTGATGCTTCAGGTCAGCCAATGTTGCAAAACGTTGCACCTTTTGTGCTTCCAGATCACCGTAGGGCATAGGGTGCCTGATGGCCACAACCTTCAAACCCAGGTCCATCAGTTGTTCGATAACCCTGCGGGAGGTCTGGCTCTTTCCGCATCCGGTTCTGACGGCACAAACAGCAATCACCGGTTTGTTGCTCTTAATCATGGTGTCTCTGGTTCCCAGCAGCGCAAAATTAGCACCTGCTGCATTGACTACAGCACTGACGGCCATTACCTTTTCATAAGGCAGGTCGCTGTATGAGAATATGCATGTTTTGACATCCAGTTCGGCAATTAATCGGGGCAATTGATCCTCTGAGTAGATGGGAATCCCGTCGGGGTAGAGCTCTCCTGCCAGTCCGGCCGGGTATTTTCTCCCGTCAATATCCGGAATCTGGGCAGCAGTAAAGGCCAGTACATTGTATTCCTCATTACCTCTGAAATAGGTGTTAAAATTGTGGAAATCCCTTCCGGCAGCCCCAATGATAATAATATTCTTTCTGGTCATTTGTAGTATTGTTATGTGTTCTGATCCATCAAATGTAGAAGATTATTTTGCTGGGTATACTGAATATGCTATATAATAGAAATTAGGTGATCATCTATAGAACAACTTGCTTACAAATGTGTAATATTATATATTGGAATTTTTCGAATATTATTTTCGATATTCGAAAAAGCTAAAGCGCGGATGAATTTTCTGGCACATACCTACCTCTCTGGATGCAATGAGGAGATCATTGTAGGAAATTTCATGGGCGATTATGTGAAGGGGAAAAACTACCTGCTTTTCCCTGAACAGGTGAAGAAAGGAATACTTATTCACCGGGATATCGACTCCTTTACCGACATGCACCAGATTACCCGGATCAGTAAACAGCGGGTCGCTTCGAGATATCATAAATATGCGGGGATAGTTACCGATATTTTTTACGATCATTACCTGGCCTCTCTCTGGGATAATTACTCGGACCTGCCACTTAGCGAATTTGTGAAACGCTCCTATGATCTTCTTAAGCGGAACTACAAAGTACTGCCAGATGCCATTAAACGATGGTTCCCCACTTTCCTGGAAAATAACTGGATGATGGCTTATACAACAGTGGATGGTATTGAACTGGTTCTGGAGAGGATGTCTGCCAATACCTCTCTTCCTGACCATTCAGCCTTTGCTGTTGAGGTACTCAGGGATCAGTACTCCATTTTTATGGATGATTTTCTAAGATTTTTCCCATTGATCATCGAATTCCTGGAGGAGAAGTACGAGATAGAAATTTCGGCCAGCAGAGTGGGTTACCCTGACTGCTAAGCGTATTGTTTATTATCCGTGGACAGCATGTGTCCGGGTAGTTTATCTACTTTCAGAAGCTTTTTATACTCCTGCTCATAGAAGAACTCTTTCTCTCCAAATGCAGGAAGCAGGTCATCCAGCCATTGTGCATCGGCATCAAAAGTTGCAAAGAAGGGCTTGCCTACCCATTCGGGATTTCTTCCCTGGAGAAATTCCAGTATAAATACTTTTTCTCCCTGCACATCGGTGATTCCTGCGATCCGAACCTTACCGGGGCCGGCTGACATGCTTGGGCCTCTGACTGTTCGGCAAATTCCACTTACCTGCTGATACGCCTTGTTGAAGATATGATGTGCCTGTTCAAGGCTGATTCCAAAGTAGGACTGTGCCCCGGTATCCCGTGCCACAAACATATAGTAAGGAACGATTCCCAGGTTTACCTGTTTCTTCCACATATCCGCCCAGGTGTCCGGATTGTCATTGATATGCCTGAGAAGGGGAGACTGGCTCCGGATGTTGGTTCCTGTTTCTCTGATTCGTGCTATGGCCTCTTTAACCGCATCCGTTTCAAGTTCACGTGGATGGTTTACATGGGCCATCAGCGCCACATGGATTCCCCTGTCATGGACTTTGCGCAAGAGATTTAACAGATCGGCTGAATCGGGATCCGTGAGAAACCTGTAGGGCCAGAATGAAAGAGACTTTGTCCCGATGCGGATGGTTTCCAGATGGGGAAGGTCCGCGTTCAAAATAGCCTGGATATACCTTTCCAGGATCTCGGTCTTCATCACCAGGGGGTCTCCTCCTGTGATCAGGATGTCGGTGATGGAAGGATTTTCCTTCAGGTATGAAACCACCAGGTTGGTTTGTTTCATGGCGAATTTAAGCTCATTCAGACCAACGAACTGGGGCCACCTGAAGCAAAATGTGCAATAAGCATGACAGGTCTGACCCTGGGTAGGGAAGAAGAGCATGGTTTCGCGGTACTTATGCTGAATTCCTGTCAATGCTTTCCCCTTCAGGGTAGGTACATTGTGTTCCAGTTGTCCGGCCGGATGCGGATTCAGATTAAGCCTTAATTCTTCGATATATTTAGCCAGATCGGCTTTGCTGGTATTGCTCTTCACCATGGAAGAGAGGGTTCGGAACTGACTTGGCCTCAACATCTCTCTTTGTGGAAAATTGAGGATATACATGGGGTCAGTCAGGTAATTGTCCCAATCAATCAACTCATTTACTACGTAGTTATTGGTTTTAAATGGTAGTACTTCGGATACTATTTTTATTGACTGGATCTGCTCCTTGCTGAGTCTTCCGTATTTGGGTAATTTATCTAAGTTATGTCTTGCGTATGCCTGATATTTCATAAGAATTCTTTATGGGATTTTCCGGGTGCAATTTGTCCGGGGGGTACACAAGATACGAAAAATTAGGGAGATATAAAAGTAAGCCTCTTCCGTAAAAGTAATTATCAGCCTGAGCAGGTGTGAGTTATCTCAAAAATTCGAGCCTGCTGGCATCCAGTCTCAGGAAAATAAACAGAAACATGGTGAATGTCCATAACGACGAGCCACCATATGAAAAAAACGGTAGCGGGATACCGATTACCGGTAACAATCCGATGGTCATCCCGATATTGACCATGAAATGGATGAGCATGACGGAAATAAAGCCATAACCAAAAATCCTGCTAAAGGACGATCGCTGTCTTTCTGCCAGGAAGATCATACGCAGAAGGAATCCCACATATAGCAGAATCACAAATGTGGTGCCCAGGAAGCCCCACTCTTCCCCCACCGTACAGAAAATAAAATCGGTGCTCTGCTCCGGCACAAAATGGAGTTTGGTCTGGGTGCCATTCAGGTATCCCTTCCCTGAAAAACCTCCCGATCCAATGGCAATTTTGGACTGATTTACATTGTATCCGACACCCTGTGGATCATCCTCTATCCCAAGGGTCACATAAATCCTGTGCTGCTGATGAGGTTTCAGGATGTTGTTCATGGCATAGTCCACCGAAACAATAAACACAATGGATACAAAAAGTCCGACCAGAATCTTCATCTGAACATATTCCCGCAAGCGGAATCCCTTTATAATAATCACCAGTGCAACCGGGGCCAGGGCAGCCAGGCCCATTAGAAAAAGGGAGAATTCAGTATTAAGGAGGTAGTTTATTCCATAAACGGCTCCAAACATAATAGCAAGCAGGAGTCCGTTTACCGCACCTTTCTTGAAGGACCTGGCAACGACCATATAGATTATCAGGGTGACAATGATCAGGATTAACAGGATCACTGCCTTGTCCATAAGGAGTGTGGCGATAAACAGGAGGGACAGGGCTCCCAGCATGATCATCGCGTTTGCCGAAAAGCCTTCCCGGAACAATACCAGGATAAATGCTGAATAAACCAGAACAGAGCCCAGGTCGGGCTGAAGCAGGATCAGTACTGGAGGGAAGGCAATAATTGCCAGGGCCTTTACAAGGTGCCAGAACTTCCTCATATTATAGTTGTGCGAAGTTAGCAGGTTGGCAAGGGCCAGGGCCGTAATTGGTTTGGCAAATTCGGCTGGCTGAAGTTGAAATCCTCCGATAACAAACCAGCTTTTGGCACCGTTGATTTCTTTTCCGAACACCAGGACTCCAAGCAGGACGCCCAGCAGGAGCAGGTAGAGAAGATAGGAAAAATAGATGTAGTATTTAGCATCAAGGACCAGCATAAGCATGGCTAATATAATGGAGGCGCCCATCCAGATCATTTGCTTGCCAAAACGTTGCGAAAAGTCAAATATACCACCATCTGCTTCCATAATGTTGGCAGAGTATATATTCATCCAGCCAAAGCCAATCATTACTATCCAGAGCAGAATGGAGAGCCAGTCCAGGTTTGCAAATACTCTATTCCTCTGTACCATCTTCTGTTTGATTGATTTGAATTGTATCGCTTTCTGTACTATCCGTTTTTCTGGCAGGGGCCACTGGTTGGACCAGCTGCATCACCCAATTCTCATACCAGGTTCTTTTTACTTCTCCCGTCAGATATTTCTCAATTATAAGGCTGGCTATTGGAGCTGCATAGGTGGTGCCAAATCCCTGGTTTTCAACATACACGGCAATGGCAATTTTCGGATCCTCTTTGGGTGCAAAAGCAATAAAGATGGAGTGGTCATTTCCATGGGGATTTTCAGCAGTTCCGGTTTTACCGCACACTGTAATTCCTTCAACTCTTGCATTTCTGGCAGTTGATCCGGGTCCGCCATTTATCACCAGGTCCATGCCATCCACAACAGGACCATAGCTGGCAGTGTCAATGGTGGTAAAGTGCTTTTCCCGGTAGCGTTCATCAATGGATTCTTCTCCGCCAATTGCCCTGATCAGGTGTGGGGTGATATAATATCCCCTGTTGGCGATGGTGGCGGTCATGTTGGCCATCTGGATGGGAGTAACCAGGAGTTCCCCCTGCCCGATGGCAAGTGAACGAATGGTGAGGTAGTTCCAGTGGTTCTCTCCGTATATCCTGTTATAATAATCCGGGGCCGGAATATTTCCATCCAGTTCATTGGTCAGTTCGATGCCCAGTGGCTTTGTGAATCCCATGGACAGGAGGTGCTCGCGCCAGTTATTATAAGCGTCGGCTGTTGAGGAGTATTTCACATCCTGCAGGGTGCTTTTCAGGACATGGATGAAGTAGGTGTTACAGGAGTTCTGAATGGCCTTGATCAGATCCAGTGGTGTTTCATGAAGGTGGCATCTGGTATGAATATTCCCAACATAAAATCCATAATAGCAATGGTGTTCAGTCCGGGTTGAGATCACCTTTTCCTGGAGGCCAATAAGGGCCATTATGGTTTTAAAGGTGGAGCCCGGAGGGTACTGTGCCATCAGGGCCCTGTTAAAAATGGGATTCAGGGTGTCTGAGGCCAGCTTGCCAAACTCCACTCCCAGATTCCTGCCAACCAGCAGTTCCGGAGAATAGGTGGGTGCGCTGACCAGTGCCAGGACCTCACCGGTAGCGGGTTCAAGGGCAACCACGCTTCCCACGTAGGGAGACATCAGCTTTTCCCCGTATTCCTGAAGTTCCATATCCAGTGTG
>JAYEOJ010000650.1:0-1713 GCA_034722835.1 Bacteroidota bacterium
CAGATGCTTGAAAAGCTCCAAGCCTGCTTCTTCAGAGAGATGTTCAAGATGAATGTTTTCTACAGTTGTTCCAACGAAATCTTTGATGTCATCCACATCCAGCCGGGTGGTTATGACACAGAGCCCGGGGTTGTAGTTTGCCAGCTCCCGGACTAAAGATTGAAGACCAGGATCCCTGATACGGCCCTCCTGTTCTCTGAAGGGATGCTGCAGCGGCTCCAGACCGTCCAGGATGAGCAGCGTCTTCTGTTTCCTCACAAATTCTGCCAGCCGCTCACCTTTTTCCCAGGGTGATCCTGCGTCTGGTTCCGGATCGCCGAACCACTTCAATGCGGATGCAATGAACTGGTCAGCAGATGCCTGTTTGCTTTCTGCTGCTCCCTGACTGTAAAAGGACCAGCCGAATACGCGCTCAGCACCGCGAAAGTTGTCCTGGCGCATTTTGCTCAGCCAGGTGTTGACCAGGGCTGTCTTGCCCACACCGCCCCATGCAACTAAACAAATAATATTTGTCCCGGTATTGTCCCAGATTTTATCAAGCAATTTCAATTCTTTGTCACGGCCAAAGAGTTCAGGGTTGGTGGCGGGTAGTTTGGCAAGGGATATTTTTTCCGGACCTAATGGTATGTACCCTTCGCTTTCAGGCATCTCGATAGGCCCAATGATGCCAGCAATCTCATCAGCAATCGCCGTTAGGTCGGTTTCAATCTGGAATTCACTCCCACCTTGGATGGGTCTACCATCTTTTGGCCGAAGATTCATGCGAGCAAGCCATTCAACCTGTTTATAGGCACAGGGTTTGATGATAACAGGGAATATGCGAAGCCCTTCCTTATCCCTGCGCTCCAGCAGGTCAGGTATCTCTTTACTAAGGATGAATTTAGAGGTAAGAAAATCGGCGGAGACCAGTAGAACAGCCACGTTGGCTCTGGCAATAGCTTCCTCGATTTTCTGGTACCAGTCCTCACCAGCACCGATGCGGCGGTCATCCCATTCATCGAGAATACCTTCTTGTTGCAGTACACCTAAATGGGTCACCAGACGGTCTTTCCAGGCTTCGTCCTTATGACTGTAGCTGATGAAAACAGTGGTCATAGCATAGTTTCCCTATGGGCCTTCGGGTTATTAATTGTATAACAAATAATAATTTACCCGAACTGTATCATTTTTCAAGGATTTTTAGGACACAGATTAACGCTGATTAACACAGATATTAGCGTAGTGTATTGATTTTTAAATTTTGATTCAACCCGTAAAAACTTAATCATCAGGACAGTACCGTCTATGTAAATCTGTGAAATCTGTGTCTATGATAATTATCAAAATGGGTAAACTATTTACTGGGAGTTCCCTAGAATGTAGGAATTTGGATTTATGATTTTCCATCTTCCACATGAACATCCAAATCCACATCCACCACATCCAGCTCCTTCACTTCCGCTTCTGCACCGATCAACTCGCTAAGACTCGGCTTCGTTCTCCCACCGTCACCCGATATTAACTCTTTTATGTACAACCCGCCATCGCACTTTGTTTCTATATCACAAATCCCATCTGCAAAGTGCACCAGTTTCATCTCATTCACTCGCCTCTTCCGCACCAAATCCGCCCTTCTGTGCACCACCCTCGTAGGAGTCTGCTGCTCTATCACAGTACCATCCAACGCAGCCACCGCCTCCCGCAACTCCGCCTCTTTTACATCCGCATTTAGCT
>JAYEOJ010000651.1:0-1712 GCA_034722835.1 Bacteroidota bacterium
CACATCCTTCAGAAAGATGTTCTTCCCTTTTTCTCCCCGCAGATACTCCTCATAGGCCTTTTCAATTCCCGATACACCAATATAATCACCCAACTGGTAATAGGGCTCATTATCCAGGATATCCTGATCCACCTCTCCCACATAACCCAGTGCATGAGAGGCGATGGGACTGCTGTACTCCCTGAGGGTACGGGTCTGGACATACAAACCGGGAAACTGGAACATCTTCTCCTGGAGCAGGGCAGCATGTTCATAACTGACCTGTTTCATGAAGACCGAGGGTACGCGGTTGGAGTAGGATCTGGCCGATGCCAGTCTTTCTATAACGCTTACACGGGATATTTTAAGGATTTCGCACAGTTCTGTGGTATCAAAGGGTTCCAGCAAACGGGGGGTGACCATGATATCATAAGCAGCCTTGTTGTATACCATGATTTCTCCATTGCGGTCGTAGATCAAGCCTCTGGCCGGGTAGATGGTCCTCACGCTCTGGGCATTGCTCAGGGCATACTGTTCATAGGATTTATCGATTACCTGGATCTGGAACAGACGGATCAGAAACAGCAATCCTATGAGGATGATCGCTACAGCAAAAACATACCTTCTGTCCGTATACTGCTTCATTTATTTTCGGAATACAAAATACTGGCTGAGAACAATGGTTGAGGTGGAGAGGATTGAACTCAGAATTACCCGGAGCAAGGTACTGAAAAATACCCTTAACTGGAACACCTCCAGATAGAAGAGGGCCAGGTGATGGATGAATACAATAATCAGGGTGTACTTCAGAAACCAGAAAAAACCGTAGTAGTGGATTCGCGGAAAGGTGTCGGGCTCATATCCGTCACGGGAGGCCAGCAGATCAAGCAGATAGGGCCGGACAAAAGCAGCCAGTACGGTTGCGGCAGTGTGCATCCCGGGTGTCCCGTTGAACAGATCTATGCTCAGGCCAAGTGCAAAGCCCAACAGCAGTTGGACCCACCTGGGGGTCTCAAAGGGCATCAGCAGAATAAAAAGGAGATAGATATAGGGAATCATATATCCATTGATCATCACGTTGTCCATGACCAGCACCTGGAAGAGGATAACTATTATGAAGCGGAAGATATTTCTGGCAATGATATACATTATCTGGTCTGATTTTCCAGGTTAAGCTGCTCTTCCTGCCGGTAATTCCGGATGACGTTCACATGATACAGGCGCTGAAAATCGGTAAACAATTTCACCCTGATATCATAAAAGTTCCCTTTTTCCAAAGAAAAGGATTCTATGGTTCCTAAATCGATCCCTTCCGGAAAGATGGATGAAAATCCACTGGTCAGGATGGTATCTCCCTCAGACAGATCCACGTGAAAGGGTATTTCGTTGAGGACGGCAAAGCGTGGGGAAATCCCATCCCACTGGAGAATTCCCGCGTAATTATTGGATTTAATCTTTGCACTTAACCTGAAATCCCTGTTAATTATAGGAATGACTGTGGCAAAATTGGCAGAAGTCTCCAGGATGATCCCAACCAGGCCCTGATCGGAAACCACGCCCATGTTCCGAAATACACCGTCCTTCTTTCCTTTATTAAGAGTCAGGTAGTTATATTGAGCGTAGATGCTGTTATGTACGATCCTGGATTGAACGTAATAGTACCGATGTTCCCCCTTCACTTCATCAACCACGGTGGCGCTATCCAACATAGAAGAGATCTGATCGAGCCTGTT
>JAYEOJ010000652.1:0-7377 GCA_034722835.1 Bacteroidota bacterium
TCCATCTTCCATGGCCACCACCTCGGCAATCTCCTTGACAGCATCGATAACCCGCTGCTCCGGTTTCCAGGAGGGGCCCATCTGCCTGTAATATCCCGATACAACAGTTTCGCCCGTGATGATATTTCCGGAGTCGGGTTGCTCCAGACCGGTGATCAGATTTAAAAAAGTAGTCTTCCCGGTCCCATTCCTCCCGATGATTCCAAGCCGCTCGCCTTTTGCAAACTTGTAGCTGAAGTTATCAATGATGGAGAGGGGACCAAAGCGCTTCGTCATCTGTTCAATCTCCATGATCTTCCCGCCAAGTCGTGGTGACTTGACACGCAGTACCAGTTCTCCGCCTTCCTCCTGCAGTTGGGCTTTCTCTTTAATCTCCTGAAAGGCATCGATGCGCGACTTGGATTTCCCCGTTCGGGCCTTGGGCATTCGGCGCAGCCACTCCAGCTCCCTTTTCATCAGTCTGCCGGCCCGGTGTGCTTCCACTTTACGCAGATCTTCCCTGGCTGCCCTCTTCTCGAGGAAATACTCGTAATTGCCCTGGTACTGATAGAGATTCCCCAGGCTCAATTCGAAGATTCGGTTACAGATCCTGTCCAGGAAAAAGCGGTCGTGTGTCACCATCAACAGGGTGAGTGTGGAACGACTCAGGTATCCCTCCAGCCATTCGATCATATCGATATCCAGGTGGTTGGTGGGCTCATCCAGAATCAGGAAGTCCGGTTCGTCAAGCAACACCAGGGCCATGGCCAGGCGCTTCTTCTCCCCTCCCGACAACTTGCCAACAAGCTGTTCCGTATTGGTTATGCGGAACAGGTCCAGCAGCTGGCGCAGCCTCCTGTCATAGTCCCAGGCATGCAATCGGTCCATCTCAGCGGTGGCAAGTTCCAGGTTGCCGGCTGCCTCCTCGTTCTGTTGCGCGGCGTGTTCCTGCAACACCTTCTCATAATGCTTGATAACTTTCAATACAGCTGTATTGGCAGAGCTGATCAGCTCATCGATACTCAGGCTCTGATCCAGCTCGGGGGCCTGCTCCAGGAAAGCAACTTTGATGCCGTTCCTGAAGGTAAATGCACCACTGTCAGAAGACTCTACTCCTGCCAGAATGCGTAAGAGGGTGGTTTTCCCTGTTCCATTCCGGGCTATGATGGCCGTCTTATCTCCCTTGGCCAATCCAAAGGTGATCCCTTCGAAAAGCACCTGATCACCAAATGATTTTGATATGTTCTCTGCCGAGAGATAATTCATGGTGGGCAAAGATAAGCGAAGTAATCTTACATATTACGATGAAAAGCGTGCATTGATCTTATCTCTGACCCACTCCTTGTTCATCAGTATAATAAGAAACTCCTGCAATGCTCCCCTCAGGGGACCTGCCCATCGAAAAATGGCCATGATTCGTTCCACGGTCTGGTTGTATTTCACCAGCTGGTCCATATGTTCGAGGGTATGATCCGGATCCAGTATCATATGAGCAACTTCCCTGCCCGATACAAGTGATTGATAGATGCCCTCACCTGTAAAACCAGAGGCAAGTCCGGCTGCCTCGCCTGCCAGAAAAATGTTCCCGAATTCTACTCCCCGGTAGTCATAGGCGATGGGAAATGATTCCAGCCTTGCATCTCCCGGATCGATCTTTTGATCTTTCAGCCACTGGTGGAAGCCGTCTTTCACCTTCAGGTGATCGGCCTTTTCGGGATCGCAGCAACATCCCACGGCAATGCTGTCTCCGTGCGGAAAGATCCATGCGTACCAGAGATGAAACCTGCGGGCATCCATAAACATTTCCAATGCCGGACGTTCTTCCTTAACCGGAATGGTATACTGGAACCCGATCAGCTTCTTTTCTACCTTCAATCCCAGGTGCCTGCGCACGATTGATGCGTAGCCATCTGCTCCCACAAGGTACCTGTATTCGAAAGTATCTCCGTTCTTCAGAACCACCCTGTTGTCTCCTATCCCGGTTACCTGGCTCTGAGTTTTCACCACCACCGATGTTCCTTCCAACAAACTCCGCTGGTAGGCCCCCAGCACCTTTCGATCTACAGTAAAAAGGTAAGGAACAGGCGTCACGGTGTAGGTCTTCCTGCGCCTGGAATGTATGGATGCAGTGCATATTTTCTGATCAATTATATGATCGGGCAGGGGAAGCACATTGGTGTCTTTCAGAGTAAGTCCGCCGGCACACAGTTTATCTCCGAATCCTTCCTGCTTCTCCAGGAGCAGAACACTCAGGGCTGATGAGGATAGTACCTTCGCACAGTGAAGTCCTGCCGGACCGCCCCCCACTATAATCACATCAAATACTTTCATTATTTAATTTTATAGAATCCCAGTGATCCTTTGGCATTCACACTGTATTGGATCCACTCGCCTGTAGCCAGCAAAAGGATGTAGCTCAATAGCAGGCTTATCTTCATGCTGACGAATATAATGATAATGCGAATGAAATCATTAGCTTTAAGGCTATAGATATTTACTATGCGATTAGCCATCCTGTCAGATATTCATGAAGACCTGAAACGTCTTCGAAGGGTGATGAAAAACATCCGGAAGAAGGGTTGCGACCTCAGTATCTGCCTGGGGGATATTTCCGGATTCAGCGATATGCATTACCGTCATGACAGATCAAGAAATGCTTCTGCCTGCCTGGAAATAATCCGCAATACCTGCGAGATAATTATCCCCGGGAACCACGATCTGCATGCGACTGGCAGGATTCCTGTACTCCCTGATGATGCCGGCTATGAATACTGGGAGCATGAGGAGGATCTGGATCCGGGATTTAGTGAAGAAGAAATAAACTTCCTGTCTGGCCTCCCGGAGTACGCCGTTCTCCCTGTCCAGGGCTACAATATTTTTCTGAGCCATTATTTCGAACCCAACATTTCCGGGTATATCAAAGGATTCTTCAACAGCGGAAAGGAGCTCACATCCCATTTCCAGCTCATGGAAGAACAAAACTGCAAGCTGGGATTTACCGGACATTCACACATCCATGGTTTTTACTCCTCAAGCCCTCAGGGTTTCAAATATTATGGCTACAGACAGCTTCGTCTTAAAGATTTTCCTGTTGTTGTCGGGATTCCACCGGTGACACGTAATCATAGCAGCAGTGGTTTTTGTATATTTGATACAGAAAGTCATCTTCTTAAAGTCAAAAATCTTTACTAGCATGTCCCAGGACAACCAGAACCGGTTTTTTATTTTCATCGTTCTTCCCTCCATCCTGGCCATAGCGCTTTTTATAATAGCCATCTTTCTTGTGGTCCTTCCCTCCTCGGAAAGAAATATCATGGAGGGAAAGAAGGAGATGATCTCTGAACTGACCAATTCTGTGTGCAGCCTGTTGGATGAGTACCAGCAGGAGGCAGAGGAAAAGCTGATAAATGCCGATTCGGCCAGAGCACTGGCAATTGAGCGGGTAAGCCGGATCCGGTATGGGGATGAGTTGAAAGATTACTTCTGGATCATTGACAAACAACCTGTGATGATTATGCACCCCTACCAGCCCGGGCTGGTTGGAAATCATCTGGGCAACTACCAGGATCCGGATGGTAATCTGCTATTTGTGGAATCGGTCCTGATCGTGGAGGAGTCCGGAGCAGGTTTTATTGATTACAAATGGCAGTGGAAGGACGATTCAACACGGATTGTACCCAAACTCTCTTATGTCAGGGAGTTTGAGGCCTGGGGTTGGATCGTGGGAACCGGGATTTACCTGGAAGATGTGAGAATGGAGATCCGCTCGTTGAAAAACCAGCTGCTTCGGGTGGCCCTGATCATCACCCTGATCATCAGCGGACTTCTGGCATTAATAATCAGGCAAAGCCTTCGAACCGAACATAAGAAAAGAACTGCTGAAGATGCCCTTCGTCTCTCCAGGGAGAAGTATAAATCACTGGTGGAAGCAGTCACGGAAGGAACGCTTATGATGGTGGGAGGAGAATTTGTCTTCTCAAATTTCCGTTTCAGTGCACTAAGCGGATACCCCACTGAAGAGCTGAGATCCATGAAGTTTGAAGAGCTGTTCAGCCTGAAAATGAAGAATTTCGAAGCAGAATTCAAGGATCCAAAAAAATCCATCTCCCGGGAAACCCTTTTGAATTGCAAAGATAATAGCAATAAAGAGGTGGTAATGTCTGCTTCCCAGATCACTGTTTCCGGTCAAACAGGATATATTTTCGTAATCAAGGAAGTTAGTAGTCAGATGCAATTTGAAAAGGATAGCGAACTGCTTTCCGGAGAGCTGCAGACCCTTCTTTTGATGATGCACCAGCCTCTGAAAGCAATTGCCAGGGACATCCGTAGAGTTCATTCCGATGCTTCTGTCAGGGAGGCAGTTAGAATGATGGCCAGGAAACGAATGGATATCTTATTTGTGAATCACGGCGACAGAATTGTGGGTGTGGTCAATCAGCATGATCTGACAGAAAGAGTACTGGCCACAGGTCTGGATCAGGATAAGAAAGTGATTGAAATTATGAGCTCTCCGCTTGTCTCCATGAACGAAAATGCGCTGCTTTATGAGGGTCTGCTGGATATGAAGAAAAGGGGGCTTTCCCATATGGCCCTGATGGGTTCGAAAAAGAAAATAACCGGTGTGGTTGGTTTCAGGGAGATAGGTGCCATGCAGGAAAACCTTGCAGGCTTTCTTATCAAGGAGATTGTAGTCGCGGAAGGCGTGGAGCAACTTAAGCGAATCTACAAGCGTTTACCGGTCCTGGTAAAAGCCCTTTCGGATAGCGGGGGACAGACCAGTATTATAACCCGAATCATTAGCTCCGTCGCAGATGCCATTCAAAGACGCCTGATCGAACTTGCCATAGAAGAGCTGGGGCCTGCACCATGTAAATTTGCCTTCATTGCCATGGGGAGTCAGGGAAGAGGAGAGCAGACCCTGGCAACCGACCAGGACAATGCCATTATTACAGTGAACCTTCAGGAGAGTTTCAGGCAGGAAGCTCAGGTCTACTTCAAGGTCCTGGCCGAAAAGGTCAATAAGGAACTGGATGCCGTAGGTTACCAGAGATGTCCGGGAGAAATCATGGCCAGTAATCCCAAATGGAACCGGGAATTAAATGGCTGGAAAAAGTACTTTACTGACTGGATTGAAAACAGTACTCCCCAGAACATTCTAAATGCTGCGATCTTCTTTGATTTCAGATGCATTTACGGAGAAGAAATCCTGGTTGAGCAGCTATACACTCATATTCTTAAAAGCTCAAAAGGCAAAGCTGTTTTCTTTTACCATATGGCCCGTTCCATCATCCAGATGAAAATTCCGGCGAAGCCTGGGGACCATCAGATGGATATGAAAAAAATCCTGCTGCCGGTCTCCTCCTATTTACGCCTTTATGGACTTCGCGAAGGTTTGACTGATGCGGGAAGCATGGATAGAGCTCAATTGCTTCTTGAGAAGAATATCTTCGACACCACCCTCTTTGAAGAACTTACACAGGCCTTCGACTTCATCACCCATCTGCGCGTCAGAAGTCAGGCAGAAAGAATAGCCCGGGATGAGGTCCCGGGGAATACCACCGATATACGCCAGTTGAACCAGATCGAAACCTTAATCCTGAAAAAGCATCTGCAAAATATTGCAGGTCTGCAAACCCGCCTGAACAGCGTGTTCAGCGTTCCAAATATCGGCTAACTTTAAACTGATCCCTATGAAAAGAATAATTATACTATGCTTACTGGTCACTTCCTATGGCCTGCTTGCGCAGGAAACCAGGGAAGCTGATGCGCTGGTTTATCCAAAAATTGCAGAGCGTGAAATTACCGTTGGCGGAGATAACGCGGATATATCGGGATATACGAACCAATCCATTCAGTTCGCCGTTGATGCCCTGGAAGAAACCGGGGGAAAGGTTATCCTGAATTCCGGGTATTATACCATAGCAGCACCAGTAAGGCTGAAGAGTAATATCCAACTTATTGGTTCCGGAGAGGAGACTGTGCTAAAAAGAGACAAGGGTGTTCAGACCAGATATGTGGTGGATGCTGACTTTGGTGAATTGAAACTGACCCTAGAAAATACAGATGGTTTTGAGATCGGTATGAAGATTCAGGTTACCGATGATTCCAATAAGGGGTGCTGGAATGTTTCAGCTGCATACATTACCGATATAGAAAATGATGTGATCTACATTGACAAGGGACTAATCCGTGATTACCGCTCCGATCAGAACGGACTTATCTCAAATGCATCATCTGTCATAGAGGTAATTGAAGCGGAAAACAGCAGTATTTCAAATCTGGTGATTGATGGCAATCGCGGAGAAAACTTCTTTGCGGATGGTTGCAACAGTGCAGGAATCCTGATCCTTAGATCCGCATGGATCACCATGGACGGTGTACGGGTAAAGGATTTTAACGGCGAAGGAATCAGCTGGCAGACCACGGAGCATATCACCGTGAAGAACAGTGAAATTTCAGGCAGTGGCAATACCGGGCTGCATCCGGGAACCGGATCGCCCTTTACGATTATCGAAAACAACGATGTGCATCACAACGATCGGGATGGACTCTTCATCTGCTGGCGCGTTTATGAAAGCACAATCACGGGGAACCAGTTTCACCACAATGGCCGCTTTGGTATCTGTACTGGTCACAAAGACACCGATGTGATTTTTGAGAACAATCACATATATGAGAACAGAAATGATGGCGTAAATCTGCGCGGAGAAAGAGAATCCAATGCTCCCCATAGAAACACCTTCCTGAGGAACACTATAGAGAATAACGGAACAGAAGGAGGGGGATATGGATTTTCCATCAATTCTCCGGCCAGGGACCTGCAACTCACAAAGAATGTTTTTAAAAACTCTTTGAATACCCAGAAGGCTGCTATATATGTTTATAAGGCAGGCCTGGAACCAGAATTGAGTAATAACCAATTTGATAAACATGAGCTGGGTGAATTGCTATTTGAGGAAACCGAGAAAGATAAACCCGAACAAACATTGGATACTGACAAAATGAACGTTGAATATCAAGCTATCGGAGAGTTCCATACAGATCTGTCTCCCCAAACAGGTGCCCCCCGCCAGGGCGCACTGGCTCCTGAGAACCAGGGAATCATTGAAATCTATCCGGCCTACGAGGAGGCCATGCAGGATCTTGGCCAATACGAATATTTAATTGTTTTGTACCACATGCATGTGTCAAAACAATGGCATCCCTTTGTAAGGCCCCCTGCCAGCGAAAGAGAGTTTGGGCTTTTTGCGACCCGGAGCCCCAACAGACCGAATTCCATTGGTTTCGGCGTCATCAAGCTTGAGAAAGTCTCGGGTCGTGAGCTGCATGTGAGCGGGATAGATGCTTTTAACGGGACTCCGGTTCTGGATATCAAACCGTGGATTTCTTCCCTGGATT
>JAYEOJ010000653.1:0-1703 GCA_034722835.1 Bacteroidota bacterium
TCCCTGGTTGGCGGCAATCCTGTCATGGGATCAATGGTTATCCGATTGGAAGGCATCTGGAACAGCTGTGTAGAAGTGGGGGTTTATGACTGCTCCGGAAAACTGGTATGGTCAGACAGACGGAACCTGGAAGAAAATTCCGAGGAATTCCTGCAGGTATCCAACCTCCCTGATGGAGCTTACAGGATACACATGAGGGAAGCTTCAGGAACAGTTATAACTCTGCCGGTAATAGTACTTGGTCGATGAACGGGTTGCAGTAAGGGTATATGATGGAGATATTAGTATTTCACTGAACGAAAGGAGCCTCTTCTGCCCCTTAGCAGAACAGCAGAACAACTTCAGAACCTCGGTTTCAGCGGATTTGAGGCTGATGTTTACCTGTCCCTTTTAATCGAACCGGGTATAACCGGCTACAGAGTTGCCCAGATAACAGGCAAACCGGTGCCGAATACCTACAAAACCCTGGAGAACCTCCAGAAAATGGGGGCAGTGCTTGTCGATAACAGCGGCAAAAGCCGTATGTATTCAGCAATTCCAATCGGTGAGTATGTGGATATCGTTGTAAGAGGGCTTGAGAAATCCAGGAAAATCCTGGAGAAGGACATGGATTCAATTAGTAAACCTCCTCCTGAGGAGGGGGTTTTCAGGCTTACAACCGTGCATCAGGTATATCACCGGGCAGAAAAAATAATACGCTCATCGGTCAGTTCCCTTCTCGTGGATATTGATCCGAATCCCCTCAGTCATTTGAAGGACTCCATAGAGAAAACAGCAGCAAGAGGCGTGAAAACACTTGTGCACGTTCACAGCGATACGATGGACAAGAGTATTCCAGGCTGTGAAGTTGTGAACAGCTGCAAACTGGACTGGCCCGGGGAATGGTTGATTGTCCAGGCTGACGCAAAGGAATATCTGATAGCAATCATTACATCTGACGATCGGAGAGTGTATCAGGCGGTATGGAGCAGGAATCCTTTCATTGCCCCCTGTATCTACCAGGGTTACATGAACAAAGCCCTTCTCTACAAAGTCTTGCTCATGATCGGAAGCGGAAAACCCTTCGAGGAAATAAAGGATGAACTTCATCGATTGTGGAGTGCGTTCGGGGCTGACGACCCGGGCACCCTCGCTCTACAGGAGCTTCTGAAGAATCCTTAAGCCGGACAGCATACAGGCAGAATGAAGAAGCTCAATTAAGAGATTACAAATACTCGCTGTCCCGGCATTATGTTTGATTCCTGACTGTTAACTTTCAGATCAGCGCACTTGTATAAACAGCATGGTTTTGGTATTTTCGGGCGATTAGGGCGAAGTAGCCACTGCTGATCATTGTGCAGTACAGACTGATTCCCACCGAATACATGTGCCGTTCGGGGCTCTCTGATGACATTATGTAAGTGTGAACGGTTCGAGTGTCGCACTATTAATAGAAAGGTCCAGATGAAAATACCGAGTCTTACTATCGGTGATCTGACTATTCGCGTTCCCATTATTCAAGGCGGCATGGGTGTGTCCGTGTCAAAGGCTTCACTGGCATCCGCAGTTTCTCTGATGGGCGGGCTCGGTGTCATTGCCAGCGTGGGTCTGGGGGAGGACATGGCCTCTACTATCCCTTTCGAGGAAAGATCCCGCCAGGCTCTGGCAACCGAGATAAGGGAAGTGAAGCAGAAGGGGCTGGTCGTGGGCGTGAACGTTATGGT
>JAYEOJ010000654.1:0-7341 GCA_034722835.1 Bacteroidota bacterium
ATGGAAAGGACTGCCAGGCGAATAAGTACTATCGTGCTGAGTTCCGATAGTGGCTCCTTTTACACAGTAGATCATCACCGTGTCGTCCACAAAAAAGTCCGTGGAATTGCTTACCACCACCGAGTCTGGATTCAGATCATCGTCACTCAGAATGGCTGTAACAGAGGTATACTTGTTGATGACCCCGCTAATGGGAGTAAAGTCCTGTGAAAGGGCTTGCTGACAGGCAAAGCCTGCCAGTAAGACCACCAGGTATGTGGTTCTTTTCAGATTCAAGTAAGGGTTGTTATGGCAATCACTTCGTAATATAGCAAAAAAATGAGATGAATCTTATCTTTTTTCCACGGATTCAGGCAGCTCCACATGAAAGGTGGTTCCCTCATGTAACACCGTATCGTACCAGATTTGTCCTCCCAGTGACCTAATAATATTATAGGTGATAGCCAGTCCCATGCCCATTCCTCCGGACTTGGTTGTGAAATTGGGCTGGAACAATTTATCCCGTATCTCATCAGGAATGCCTTTCCCATTATCTGAGAAGGTAATCTTCACCCTTTTATCCTTATCCGTCTCCAGTCCGATTCGGATGATCCCTTCCCTTCCTTCCGGTATGGATTGGATCCCATTTTTAACCAGGTTGATAAAGACCCGCATCAACTGCTCCTTATCACCCATCACATAGACCTTCTGATGCTTGCCCAGATCAATATGGATCTTTGTCTTGTCTGTGGTTTCGAACAGTTGCTGAAGGCTGTTCAGTTTCGGAACCAGGTTGATCCTTGTGTTTTTGGCCCTGGGCATTTTGGCGAAATCAGAAAATTCACGGGCAATGGCCGACAGGGAATCGATCTGTTCAATCAGGGTGGCAGAGATCCGGTTCACCATCTCAGCATCGTCCTTTCTTTCGGTAATGGTTCGCTGGAGATGCTGCACATTCAGCTTCATGGGTGTCAGCGGATTCTTGATCTCATGGGCGATCTGCTTGGCCATTTCGCGCCAGGCAGATTCACGTTCCGATTGCGCCAGCAATCCGGCACTCCGTTCCAGCTCCTGCACCATATAATTATACTCTTCCACCAGTCCCCTGATCTCATCGTTCCGGTCGTACTGGATCATTTCATTTTTCTCGCTCAGGCTCACCTGGGCAATGCGGTTCTGAATCATCCGTAAGGGCTGTGTGATCCGGTCGGCCAGAAATACACTCACCAGAAGGATGAGCAGCATCAGGATCATGTAGACATTGATCACAGCTACCACCAGGTTGGTCACATCCCTGGCCAGGTCGCCCGATTGCGTAAAATAGGGCAGGTTCAGGTAAGCCAGGAACTTGTTCTCGCTGTTCATAAGGGGCACGTAAGCCGAAATATATTTCAGTTTCCCAATATGCTCGTCATGAATATATTCCGATGCATTCCCATGAGAAAGATTTTCATAAACCAGCCGGTTCATCCGGTAGCTGAGCAACTGCCGGTCAAAGATCTCCGCCCGGGAAGTGGCCAGGAGATTGCCTTCCCGGGTATACAGGTTAATATCGGTATAAAACACATTGGAGAACTTCCTCAGGAGCTCATCCAGGTTGTAGTAAGAGTCGGAAGACCAGTTGGTCAGATCCTCCTCAAATTCAACTTTATGCATTAACTCAATGTAGACCGAACGCATGGTATTTCTCAGGTTATCATTTTGCTCCGCTGTGTATTGCTGAGTTACAAAATAGATGGTCCCTGAGCAGATCAGAACAAAAGTGAGAAAGAGGATGCCCACCAGCGAGTTCTGTATCCTGTTTTTGAAACTCCAGTGAAAAGATGGGAAGGTGCGTACCGCTATATAAAGGTATCCAAGCGCCGTCAGCAGGAAGTTAAACGCAAAAATATAAGAGAAGAAGATCAGGTAATCAATCAGGGTAATGGAGGGGCTCCCCACTATAATGGTATTCTGATCATCCACATTGTAGATGCTGTGGTCGTACCCATCCCTGGTGATGGTCTCAAATTCATGCTCCTTGCGGGTATAGTGGGAACAGGTGGTCCTGTAAGGAAAGTCACCGTCCTGGGCAAAAAGATCTCCCCCGTTGTACCTGGCATAGGAGAACCTGGAACTGGTAAATCTGCTGTAATTGTCATCCAGCAACAGTTCCGGATATCCCAGCTCTTCTGAAAAGATTTTAGAGTTAAGCTCAATAAAGACCCTGTGTTCGCTCTCGGCAGGGTAATAGGGGATCGATGCCAGGTAGGAGATCCTGCCATTCAGGTTGTCAAGGAAATAAAAATCACTTCCGGGAATCTCCATACCCTTCTCCAGGATCATCTCATTAAAAAAGGTATAGCAGTGACGATACTCATCATCGGGAGGCTCCAGGTAAACACGGTCATCGGGCCGGCAGACGGTGACCTGGACATCATATTTTGTCCAGTAGCCTGACAGATAATTCCGGCGTAACCTGTTTACCACCTGATCGATGTCAATGAATTCCTGGTTCATGTAGCGGGCAAAAACCGAATCGTTTCGTATGGCCATAGATATTTCACTAAAGAGCATTTCAGCCACCGGGTCATGCTCCGAAGAGAGTTTAACCAAATCCACCTCTCTTTTTCGCTCCACATTGATGCTGTTGCTCTCCTGGAGCCGGATGGTCATAATAACTGATATCAGGAAGACAAGGACTACAAAGCGCGAAAAGGGGATCCGTCCCGCCCGGGTGATCCTGATATAATGTTGTCCCGCTAAAATGAACAGCAGGACGATCCAGCCCGGCCAGGAGCTCTGCAAACCAGGAAATCGCTGAGCTACCAGGAGAGTCAGAGATATGGCCACGGTACCATAGAGCAAAGGTCTCCAGACGGAGCCCCGCAATAGAAAAATCGCCTTATCAAGGACCAGGCCAAGCAAGAGAAACCAGATGATGATCACAGATAATCCCACCAGGGTACTCCCGGTAAAAGTGGTGACCCGGTGTGCCTCAAATGAAATACTTGAATCCAGCACCAGGGTACGCATCAGCTGTTCGATGACCAGAAAAAGCAGGGCAGCGCCAACAAACAACAGCTTGGCGATTCCCCTCTTCCAGCGTTCCGATTCCAGCATCTCCAGATTTCCAAAGAGGTAAAAGAGTCCCCCGAGAAGCAGGACCGAAATTGAAAAAACCAGCAGGGCACCCAGGGAGGGGAAGAAGCGACTGGCAAAAATTTCGGGCTGGAACAATTTCGTGTCGGTAAGAAGAGCCGGGAAAGAATAGTTGAATACGGCCACAACACCCGCTACAATCAGAACAGTAATAATTACGAGCCAGATATACCTGGCAGCCCCGGATGTGTGTTTCAATACCGAACAACATCCCACAAAAAAAAGAAGCAGAGAGACCATCAGGCTGGATATGGCCAGCACTCTCAATCCTGTTGACCCGGGTTCGGATCTGGAGAAATCAAGAGAAAACAGATACTCACCCGCATCACTATAAACCGGTTCGGATCCATCAGCTTCAAAAAACTCAATTTCTACTTTGGGATCAAGTTTGAAATCGCTTTGAAATCCGCTTACCAGAAATTCATTTTGGACAGGATAGTGGGTCTTTACCTCAATCATCCCCACCAGCCTTCCCTTATTAAAAGGCTGAATAACAGTAGTGTAATAAGTGTTCCGTAAGGAAACAAAAGGCCTGTCCATGCGTGCCCTCCATCGCTCCGCAACAGGTACTGTATGGTCGGACCAGTAAGTCAGCGCCCCCTCCTCGTAATAAAATATATAGATCCCCTCCTTTATAGCCAGTTCCTGGTATTTAATGGATTTTTTATCCAGCACCCCGGTGGGGGTATCGTTTCTTAGTAAAAGCTCCAGCTCTTTGAATTCTTCCTTTAGCAAGCGCTCCTTATTATGCAGGGCCTTTTCAAATTTCCGGGCATCTTTCTGAGAATAACTTCCCTCCCTCATCAATGTGGCCGAAATGATCCCTACTACCAGAAAAACGGAGGCTGCCAGCAGCAGGATGAACCTGGGATATGTTTGCGTATCAGGCATGATGATAGGGTTCCCCTTTTAAAATAGTAAAGGCCCGGTAGAGCTGCTCCATAAAGATCACCCGTACCAGCTGGTGGGAAAAGGTCATTTTTGAGAGAGAGAGTAAGGCATCTGCCCTTTTATAAACCTCTTCAGAAAATCCATAGGGCCCGCCAATCACAAATAGAAGATGGTTTACCCTTCCTTCCAGTCCGTTCAGGTACTCTGCAAAAGAGATGGAGTGAAACTCCTTGCCCCGTTCATCCAGGAGAATCATATAATCGCCCGGTTTCAAACGCTTCATGATAAGCTGGCCTTCCTTTTCCTGTACCTCCTTCATGGTCAGATTCCTGGTGTTTTTTAAGTCAGTCAGTGTCTCAATCTGGAAAGGCACATAGTGTATCACCCTGCGCCGGTAGAGCTCCACACCTTCCCTGATAAAAGGGTCTCTGGTCTTTCCGGTTTCAATGAGTGTTATGCGCATACAGGATTAATCTACAGGTTTTTTGTATCTTGCAAGGGACCGGTTTATTGGCCCAATAGTTGCGGTGATATACAAACATACTTGATATTTAGATAAAGTGAAACAGAGGATATTAACTATTTTATTGCTGAACATGCTGGTTCTCCCGCAAGTTTTGAGCCAGACTGTTCCGGCCGATCTGGCCAATGCCGTTGGCCAGGGAAATGCCACTGCCATGTCGGCGTGGTTTCATCAGAGCCTGGAGATGACCATCCTGGAGGAAGAGCATGAGTGCAGCAAAAACCAGGCAACCAGGATTCTGGAGAGTTTCTTTAAGAGTCATAAACCCACCGGTTTCAGCATCTCTTTTGAAGGTGCCAAGGAGGAATCCAAATATGCCATCGGGACCCTGACCACTTCCAATGGCAACTTCAGGGTCAATATGTTCTTTCTTAACAAAGAGGGCAAGCGATTGATATACTACCTGAGCATAGAAAAAGAGTCTCAATATGAACTCACTCCACGACCTTGATTCGACCATAGACCGATGGTTCGGGGAGGACATCGGGGAGGGGGATCATACTACTTTCAGCACCATACCACAGGATGTTACCGGATCGGCAAAATTGCTTGTGAAGGAGGCGGGGATCCTGGCCGGACTTGCCGTGGCCCTGCGGATATTTAAGCGCTTTGATCGGGAAATTCAGATTCACACCCTGATGGAGGATGGCTGTGTCATAGCACCGGGTGACCTGGTGTTCCGGGTAACAGGGAAAGTTCATACAATCCTGCAGTGCGAAAGGCTGGTACTGAATGTGATGCAGCGCATGAGCGGAATTGCCACCACCACAAACGAGTATGTGAAGCTCCTGGAAGGATGCGGAACTAAAATCCTGGATACCAGGAAAACCACGCCGGGCATGCGTTTCCTGGAAAAGGAAGCCGTCAGGCTGGGCGGAGGTGTGAACCACCGCTTCGGACTCTACGATATGATTCTGATTAAGGATAATCATATTGATTTTGCAGGGGGCATCGAAAAGGCCATTAACGGAACAAAGACTTACCTGAAAGAAAAAAAACTGGATCTTGATATGGTGGTGGAAGCACGATCCCTGGAAGATATTAAGGAGGTGCTCGACACAGGAGGTGTACGTAGAATTTTACTGGATAATTTTTCTCCGGAACTGACCCGGGAAGCAGTGAAACTGATCGATAAGCGGGTTGAAACAGAATCATCAGGTGGCATTACCCGGGACAACATCCGTTCCTATGCTGAATGTGGGGTGGACTATATATCGGTAGGGGCCCTGACCCATCAGATCAGCAGTTTGGACCTCAGTCTGAAAGCAGATTTTTAGAGATGGCAGATTGGAGCAAGCTCAAGTTTGAGCAAGTCCGCAGGGAATACGATCGTGATCAACTGGACGAATCCACACTTCCGGACGATCCCCTGCTGCTATTTGTGGCATGGATGGAGGAGGCCACCCGTTCGAATATAGCTGATCCCACAGCCATGACACTATCCACCGTGGAAGCGAATGGCACTCCCTCCTCCCGGATTGTTCTGCTTAAGAAAATCCAGGACAATCGACTGATCTTTTTTACCAACTACCAGAGCAGGAAGGCCAGAGAAATCCAAAACAGGCCGGCAGTAGCAGCACATTTTTACTGGCCCGGGCTGGAACGCCAGGTAAAAATTGCCGGGGAGGCTGGCAGCCTTGAGGATGAAGATTCGGATCTCTACTTCAGCTCCAGGCCCTTTGAAAGCAAGGTGGCCGCCTGGGCATCTCCACAGAGTGAAGAGGTTCCGGACCGGAAGTACCTGGAAGATGAATATATGAAATACCTGGAAAAGTTTGAAGGATCAACCCATGTTCCAAGGCCAGGTCACTGGGGGGGATATTACATCACTCCTCAGCGAATGGAGTTCTGGCAGGGGGGCAGGTACCGCCTGCACGATCGCATTGAATACCGCCTGAAGGATTCGCTGTGGAGCAGGATCAGGCTTGCTCCTTAAGCTTCTTTATCTGGGCCTCCAGCACAGTGATCTTTCCTTCCGCATCGGCTATCTTCTGCCGCTCCTTCTCCACCACCTGCTCAGGTGCATGCCGGACAAAACGTTCATTGCTCATTTTCTTCTGAACACTGAGCAGGAACCCACGGGTATATTCCAGTTCGGCTTCCAGCTTTTCCAATTCTTCACCGGCATCTGCCAGGCTGCCCACGGGTACATAATATTCCACATTCTTCACGATAAAGGATACGGCACCTTCTGGTTCCTCCTGGATCATCTCCACGGCAGACAGATTGGCCAGTTTGATGATTACCGGTTCCAGGTAATGTCTGTATTTACTGCCTTCAGCTGAACGGACCATCAGTTTCAGGGTCTCCTTCGGGGCAATATTCTTCTCCTTGCGAACAGCCCGGATGGCAGTGATCACCTCCTTGATTTCACCGAAATGCCTGCGCAGTTTCTTGTCATAACTCTCCTGTGCGGGCATGCGTGAAACCATCAGGCTTTCGCCCGGCTTCCGCTCACTGATAAGTTGCCAGATCTCCTCGGTGATAAAGGGCATAAACGGATGCAGCATATGCATCAGTTTATCAATGAACCGCAGGGTGGCTTCATAGGTAGCGCGGTCCACAGGTTTCTGGTAGGCTGGCTTAACAGTTTCCAGGTACCAGGAACTGAATTCGTCCCAGAATAATTTGTAAACGATCATCAGGGCATCGCTTACCCGGTACTTAAGAAATTGGTCGTCAACTTTTATAAAAGCCCTGTTTATCTGGGACTCAAACCAGCGTATCGCTTCTGCAGAATGCTCTGGTTGCTCCAGGCTATCGTCCACCTCCCAGCCCTTCACCAGGCGGAAGGCATTCCAGATCTT